>JAGPES010000172.1 GCA_018057015.1 Pseudomonadales bacterium
TCGCTGGCGCGCACGGACTGTCGCGCGGCGCGTTCGAAAAGGGGGCGGATTATAGCCGGCCGGACACCCTGCGCCCACCTGCGACTATTCGAAGGCGCTCGCGTCGCCCTTGCCGCGGCGCGCGATCACCGGCGCGCCGCCGGCAAGATCGATCACGGTGGTCGGCTCCAGGCCGCAGCCGCCGCCGTCGATGATCAGGTCCACGGCGTGACCGAGGCGCTCGCGCATGTCCTGCGGATCGGTCAGCGGCAGTTCCTCGCCCGGCAGCGTGAGCGTGACGCTCATCAGCGGCTCGTCGAGCAACTCGAGCAAGCCGAGCGCGATCGCGTTGTCGGGCACGCGCATGCCGATGGTCTTGCGCCTGGGGTGCATCAGGCGCCGCGGCACCTCGGCCGTCGCCTTGAGGATGAACGTGTAGGGTCCCGGCGTGTGCGTGCGCAGCAGCCGGTAGCTGACGTTGTCGACGATCGCGTAGGTCGAGAGCTCCGAGAGATCGCGGCACATCAGCGTGAAGTTGTGCTTCTCGTCGAGGCGGCGGATCGCGCGGATGCGGTCGAGCGCCGCCTTGTCACCGATGTGGCAGCCGAGCGCGTACGCGGAGTCGGTCGGGTAGATGATCACGGCCCCCGCGCGCAGCCTGTCCACGACCTGCTGCAACAGCCGCTTCTGGGGGTTCTCCGGGTGGATCTGCAGGAAAATGCTCAAGACCGGGATTCCGTGTTCGGGAGCCGTGCGCGCCACGGGGCGGCGATCACGGCAGGCGCGGCGAGTGTAAATGTCGCGCGCCGGGCGATCAAATCCACTCGTCCCAGACCGGATCGAGCCCGGGCGGCAGCGGCGGTATGCGGCCCGGCAGGTTCCAGCCCGAAGGGGCGTGGAAGTCACTGCCCGCCGAGGCGCGCAGGCCGGCCTCGCGCGTGAGTTGTGCCACCACCTCCATGTCCGCCGCCGCCAGGCCCGGCAGCGCCACCTCGACGGCATCGCCGCCGCAGTCGCGAAACTGCGCGACCAGCGCGCGCAGCTTGCTGCGCGTCATCCTGTAGGCCAGCGGATGCGCGAGCACGGCACGGCCGCCGGCGGCGCGGATCCAGCCCGCCGCCTCCTCCATTCCCGGCCATTCCATGCGACAGGCCGCCGGCTTGCCCGTGCCGAGATAGCGATGAAAGGCCTCGTCCAGGGTGCGCACCCGTCCGCTGGCCACCAGGAAGCGCGCGAAATGCAGACGTCCCAACCCGGCCCCGCCCGCCGCGACCTCCGCTCCCGCCAGCGCGCCGTGCACGCCCAGATACTCGAGCCGCGCCGCAATGCGCTCGCCCCGCGCGCGCCGCCGCACCTGCTGCGAGGCGACGCCGGCACGGATCGCCGGGTGCGCGGGATCGAAACCCAGCCCCACCACGTGGATTTCGCGCCCCGCGGCATCCACCGAGAACTCGATGCCGGGCAGCAGGCGCACCGCTGCGGTGGCAGGCGTCGCCATGGCGGCGATCCGGTCCCAGCCCTCGAGCGTGTCGTGGTCGGTGAAGGCCGTGAGCCCCACGCCGGCGGCCGACTGCATCTCCAGCACCGCGAGCGGCGCCAGTTCACCGTCGGAGGCGCTGGTGTGGGTGTGCAAATCGACGAGCAAGTAAAAAGCCTGTGTGGAAACTGCTTCGGGGGCGATAGAATAGCGGCATCCGCGGCGCGGTGCCGCGGCAAATTCCCGCAGCGCGCCGCGCCGCCCCCGATACGGCCCCGACCCCATGAAGCAATTCGCGGAACTCATCCCTGTCGTGCTGTTCTTCGTCGTCTACCAGCTGGACGGCCGGACACTGACGCTCGGGGGCTGGGAATACCACTTCGACGGCATCTACTCGGCCACCGCCGTGCTGATGATCACCACCGTGGCGCAACTGGTGCTGACGCGGCTGCTTAGCGGACACGTCGAGAAGCGCCTGCTGCTGCTCACCGCCGTGGTCTGCGCTTTCGGCGCCGCCACGCTGCTGCTGCGCAACCAGCTGTTCATCCAGTGGAAGCCGACGATCTTCAACTGGGTGCTGGCGGCCGTGTTCGTCGGCACCCACGCCCTGACCGGCAAGACCGTGATGGAGCGCGCGATCGGCGGCCAGCTCAACCTGCCAGCGGTCGCGTGGCGCAAGCTGAACAGCCTGTGGGTGGCGAATTTCGTGGTCGTCGGCGCGCTGAACCTTTACGTGGCCTATCGCTTCAGCGAGGCCGCGTGGGTCAGCTACAAGCTCTACAGCTCCATCGGCTTCACGCTGCTGGTGACCGCGCTGACCGTGGCCCTGATCATGCCGCACGTCAAGGACGGCGAGGAACCGCCGGCCGGCGCGGGCTGACACGGGCGCAACGGAGCACACGCATGCTGTATTACGCGATCATGGCCGAGGACGCCGGGAATTCGCTGGAACGGCGACTCGCGGCGCGGCCCGAACACCTGGCAAGGCTCATGCGGTTGCGCGACGAAGGCCGGCTGCTGCTGGCGGGCCCGCACCCGGCGCTCGACTGCG
The DNA here is from genome assembly GCA_018057015.1 of Pseudomonadales bacterium. Lineage (GTDB taxonomy): Bacteria > Pseudomonadota > Gammaproteobacteria > Pseudomonadales > UBA5518 > UBA5518. The sequence continues at coordinate 2,508 of JAGPES010000172.1, forward strand.
AGGATCCGGGCGCCGCAGGCTTCACCGGCAGCCTGGTCGTGGCGCATTTCGACGACCTCGCCGCGGCCCAGGCCTGGGCTGCCGACGACCCCTACGTGCGTGCCGGGGTCTACGCCCGCGTGACCGTCAAGCCATTGCGCAAGGTGCTTCCCTGAGGGACCCTTGCCGCGATCTGCCCCGGCGTATTTGACATCGGATTAATCGCAACTAGATTAATGGGTTATTGCAGTTTTTGAATCCATCAGAAGAGCTTTTCGCCATGTTTTCCAGACTTGCCGGCGCGTTGCTGCTCAGCAGCGCCCTGATCATGACCGCCCAGGCGCAGGAACAGCGCTACGTCGAGGACACCCGCGCGGTGCCGCTGCGCGAGGCCGCCGGCCTGGACCGCAAGACCGTGCGCGAACTGCCTACCGGCATCCCGGTGGTGGTGGTGCAGGAAGAGCGTGAATCCGGCTGGGCGCTGGTGCGCACCCGCGAGGGCACCGAGGGCTGGATGCCGCTGCGCTTCCTCAAGCGCGAGCCCGGGGCGCGCTACCAGGTAGTCAACGCGCTGCGCATGCTCGGCCAGCCCGACGACGGCAGCGTGACGCTGTCGGCCGCGATCGAGCAGTCGCGCAAGGAGCTCACCGACATGGCCGCCGCCCGCGACGCGCTGCAGGCCGAGCTCGCGGAACTGAAGCAGATCTCCAGCAACGCCACGCAGCTCGACGCCAGCAACCGCGACCTCAGCGAACAGGTGCACGTATTGAAGAACCGTATCGGCGTGCTCGAGGCCGACAACCAGCGCCTGCGCGACGATTCCTGGCAGAAATGGTTTATCAACGGCGTCTGGGCGACCGGTATCGGCGGGCTGCTGACGCTGCTGCTGCCGCGACTCATCCCCCAGCGCAAACGCCGCTCGGAATGGGTTTGAACCACAACTGCAGGGGACGGACGACACCATGATGACCCGACTGCTCGCCGTGCTCGCCCTGCTGGGCGGCGTGTTGCTGTTCGCCGCGCCGCCGGCGCAGACCGACGCGGACGCCAATCCGCAGGTTCGCATCCAGACCAACGCCGGCGATATCACCGTCGAGCTCTACCCCGGCGAGGCGCCGCTCACCGTCGCGAATTTCCTGTCCTATGTCGACAGCGGCTTCTACGCCGGCACGGTGTTCCACCGCGTGATTCCCAACTTCATGATCCAGGGCGGGGGCTTCACGCAGGAGCTCGCCGAGAAGCCGACCACCGCCACGGTGAACAACGAGTCGCGCAATCACCTGCACAACGAGCGCGGCACCATCGCGATGGCGCGCACCGACGATCCCGACAGCGCGGGGGCGCAGTTCTTCATCAACGTGCGCGCCAACCTCACGCTCGACTTCAACTACGTCACGCGCAAGCCCGGCTACACGGTATTCGGCCGCGTGGTCGACGGCATGGACGTGGTCGACGGCATCTCCCTGGTCAATACGCAGCGCGTGGGGCAGCTCGACGACGTACCGGTGAATCCGATCGTGATCGAGTCGATACAGCGCGTCGAATGAGCATCTGCCTGTCGGTCAACCTGAACAAGATCGCGCTGATCCGCAATTCGCGCGCCGGCGACTACCCCAGCGTGACGGAGCACGCGCGCCTGTGCGTCGAGGCCGGCGCCGACGGCATCACCGTCCATCCCCGGCCCGACCAGCGCCACATCCGAGCCGGCGACGTGCCGGCGCTGGCGGCGATGCTCGCGGTGGAACTCAACGTCGAGGGCAATCCCTTCGCCGGCCCCGCGGCCAGCCGGCGCCCCGCCGTCGCCGACTATCCCGGCTTCATGGCCCTGGTGCGCGCGGTGCGCCCGCCGCAATGCACGCTGGTGCCCGACAGCGACGCGCAGCTGACCTCGGATCACGGCTTCGACCTCGCGCGCGACGGCACCCGCCTGCGCCCGTTGATCGAGGAACTGCGCGCGCTCGGCGTGCGCGTCAGCCTGTTCATGGATCCCGACCCCGCGCAGATCCGCCTCGCCGCCGCCTGCGGCGCCGACCGCGTCGAGCTCTACACCGGGCCCTACGCGGCGGCCTTCGCCGCCGGGGCCGATCCCGCCACGATCCTGCGACCGCACGTCGCCGCCGCGCGCACCGCCCTCGATCTCGGCCTCGGCGTGAACGCCGGTCACGACCTGAACCTGCTGAACCTCGGCGCCTACGCGGCCGCCGTGCCCGGGCTGCAGGAAGTCTCGATCGGCCACGCCTTCACCGTCGACGCCTTGCGCCTGGGCATGGCCGCGACCGTGCGCGCCTACCAGCGTTGCCTGGGCAAAGCGGCTTGAGCGACGACGCCGCCGCACTGAACGCCGGGTTCTCGGTCTGCGACTGCGACCGCTATGCCGAGCACCTCGCGGACATCGCCGTGCGTCGGCGCATGGTGGTTGCCGTCGACGACGTGCGCAACCAGTTCGGCGTGATGCTGCTGGCGCGCGGCGCCCCGCTCGGGCGCTTCGCCTTCGGCAGGATGCGCGGTCACCGCCTGAACCGCCCGGTCGACGAGGCGCTCGCGATGCGCCGCTGTCTCGATACCGGCGCATTGGCCGAGCGCCTGCGTGCGCTGCTGCACTGCGCGCCGGACCTGCAGCGCATCGCCGCCGCGAGCGGCCTGGCGCCGCGCCTCGAGGCGCTGTGCGAGACCGCGACGCCGGGTCCCGCGCTGCTGCAGAAGCTGAGCGTGCTCGAGGAGATCCTGCCGACGGTGTTCCACCGCGCGCTGTTCTGCGCCTGCTTCGGCGTGCTGCTGGCCGGCGAGCGGCGCCTCGACGCGGCCGAGGCGAGGCTGCTGTTCCAGGCCGGCCTCCTGCACGACCTCGGGCTGCTGCACATGGATCCCGCGCTCGCCACCGGCAGCGGCGACATCGGCCCGGCCGAATGGCTCGAGATCCAGCGCCACGTGCCGATCGGCGTCGCCATCGCCGAACGTCTCGCGGCGGCGCCGCCACGGCTGGCGCGGGTAATCGGCGGGCACCACGCACGCGACGACGGCACCGGCTATCCGGCGGGCGACACCAACGACGCGATCGATCCGCTGGCGCGCATCCTGGCGCTCTGCGACATGCTGCACGCGCTGCGCTTCGAGCGCCCCGGCACCGCCACGCTGGCCGAGTGCATGCCGTATCTGCGCGTCAACCGGCACGTCTTCGGCGAACAGAACTACCGCGCGGCCGGGCGGATCCTCGCCGCCGCGCGCGGCGTCGCGCCGCAGGCGCCAACGCGAACCCTGCCGCGGCAATTGCTGCTCGACACCAACCGCTCGCTGCTCGCGCTGCGCGGCAGCTTCGCGACGCTGCGCGCGTTGCTGCGCCAGTTTCCCGCCGGGCCGCTGGCGGCGAGCGTGCAGCGGCTGGTGGAACAGTTCGAGCGGGTGAGCGACGCCTCGGGTCTCGGCGTGGAGGCCTACGCGGGCGCGCTGGGCGAGAGCATCGCCACCGATAGCGGCGAAGCGGGGTTGCTCGAGATCCAGCGCACCGCGCAGGAGCTGTTCTGGCTGGTGCACCGTGTCGAGCGCCAGCTGCGCGCGCTGGTCGCCGCCACCTCCGCCGGCGCCTCGCAGCGCATGCTGCGGGAGCTGGCACACGGGGTGGAATTCGAGCTCGGCCGCGCCTGGCAGCGCTTCGAGGGAACCAGCGCGCCGCGGCAGCTACGCCGCGGCGACACATTGACCCCCATGCCACTGCGCGCTAGCCTGCCGCGCGGATGAATCCCGGGGAGGCGCTGCCGATGCGCGCGCAGGACGACGAGAGAATCACCGCGCCGCGCGCCGCCGGCCGCGGCGTGGCACGCCCGGCGTTGTTCGCGCTGCTGGCGCTGGCGCTGGTCGCGGTGACGGCGCTGGCCGTGCGCGAGTTGCTGCGCGCCACGCCGACGCCGGGCGCGAGCCCGGTCGCGCTGCCCGCCGGCGGCGCCACCGAACCCGTCGCGACGACGCGCCCCGCGACGCAAGGCGAGCCCGCGGCGCCGTCCGGGCCGCTCACCCCCGCCGCGCCCGCGGCGCCGCCGCTGCCGTCGCTGGCCGGGAGCGACACCGAAGTGCGCACCACGCTGGCCGACATCGTTCCCGCCGCTGCGCATCCCAGCCTGGCGCCGGAGCACCTGCTGGCGCGTGCCGCCGCGCTGGCCGACGGTTTCGCGCGCGGCAAGCTGGTGCGCGACAAGCTGCCGCTGCCCGCGATCCCGGGCAAGCTGATCGTGGTGGAACGCGACGAGCGGATCTTCCTCGACAGCGCCAATCACGCGCGCTACGACACCGTTGTCGCGGACTTCGCGGAGCTCGACACCGCGGCGCTGGCGCGCTGGTACCAGCGCTACGAGCCGCTGCTGCAGCAGGCCTACGAGGAGCTGGGCGGCGGCGATGCGCGCGTGCGCGACGCGATCCTCGGCGGCATCGACCTGATGCTGGCCGCGC
>JAGPES010000173.1 GCA_018057015.1 Pseudomonadales bacterium
CCAGCACCGCGATCGCGAAGGCCGACAGCGGCGTGTTGTTCGCGGGCTTGCACACCACCGCGCAGCCGGCCGCGAGCGCAGGGGCGATCTTGCGTCCGAGCATCGCGCTCGGAAAATTCCACGGCGTGATGCACGCCACCACGCCGATCGGCTGCTTGATCACCACGATGCGCTTGTCGGCGGCGTGCGCGGGAATGGTGTCGCCGTAGACGCGCCGCGCCTCCTCGGCGAACCAGTCGATGAAGTTCGCGCTGTAGGCGATCTCGCCGCGTGCTTCCGCGAGCGGCTTGCCCTGCTCGGCGGTGAGGATGAGCGCGAGATCCTCCTGGTTGGCCATCATCAGGTCGAAGAGCTTGCGCAGCAGCACCGCGCGTTCTTTCGCGGTGCGCCGTGCCCAGTCCTTCTGTGCGCGTTCGGCCGCCGCGATCGCGCGGCGGGTCTCCGCCTGGCCGCACCGGGCCACCTCGGCGATGGTCGCGCCGGTCGCGGGATTCAGCACCGCGAGCCTCTCGCCGGAATCGGCATCGATCCACTGGCCATCGATATGCGCCTGCGTGCGCAGCAGGCCCGGATCCCTGAGTGCGAGCGACATGGTTACTCCTCTCGGCAAATGGGGGCAGTTCAAAGTCTCGATACCCCGTTGCAATCGCCCGGGGAGGAAGCCGCGAATGATACACGCCAGCGCCCCGGCTGACGCAGGGGTTGGCGGTGTTCGACTGAAGTCGAGCCGGCGGTGGAGGGCGATGCAGGAGCGGCCCATGGCCGCGATATCGCGAGCATGGCGCGCTCCTGCAGCGTGCCCATCAAGGTTGTGCAACCTTATTGCGACACCCGCTTCAGCCGGACAATGGCACGTAGGTCCTGCGTGGGTTCGGCTTCAGCCGAACATTGTCCGGCTGAAGCCGCACTCGCGAAGCCCACGTCCGCTTGAATGCGGACCTGCGGGGACGGCAGCGTCACTGGACGGCTGGTGCGCTCGCGAGCACCAGCTGCCCGTCGCGCAGCGGGATCATGTCACCCGGGTCGTGGTCCATGCGCACGCGACCTGCCTTGTCGCCGATGCGGTAGTCGACGTCGAAGCCCACGGTGCGCTCGCTGACGTCAGTCACGGCCTTGCACACCGTTTCGGTGGTGGTGTAACTGGCGCCCTGCTGCATCTTCTCCTGCGTCTTGTTGCCGGCATAGCCGCCGGCCGCGGCGCCGGCGATCTTCGCGCCCTTGTTGCTGCCGCCGCCGCCCAGCGCGTCACCGAGTAGCCCGCCCGCGACTGCGCCGATCACGGTACCGACGACCTGGTGCTGGTCCTTGACCGGCTTCTGCCGCGTGACCTGCACGTCGTGGCATTCCTCGCGCGGCGTTTCGATGCGCTCGGTGACCGGCGTCACGGCGACGACTTCGGCGTATTCCGGTTCCTGTAGCATCCTGTAGCCGGCGATGCCGCCCCCGGCAATCGCCACCGCGGCGCCCATCACGCCACCAACGAGCATCGATTTGTTCATGCAACATTCTCCGCCAGTGATCCGTGGCGAGGATGTTATCAGCCATGACCCTTGCCCGTGACAGGTAAAAATGGCGTCAACCGCCGGTGCGCATCGCGCGTTATCTCATTTTGCGCCGGCGGTCTTTCATGCCGGGGCGGGCAGCGTTAGGCTGACAACCCGTCTCTGCGCGCGATCCCTGGCCATCATGAAGACACTCCCGCTCGTTTCCGTGCTCGCGCTCGCGCTCGGCGGCTGCGCCAGCCTGTCCGAAAGCGAATGCGCCGGCGCCGACTGGGAGCAGATCGGCTACCGTGACGGCGCCGCCGGTGCCAGCGCTCAGCGCATCGCGGCGCACGCCAAGGCCTGCGCCGAGCATGGCGTCACCGTCGACCAGCACACCTGGCGCGCCGGCTACGACCGCGGCATCGACAGCTACTGCACGCCCGCCAACGCGGTGCGCGCTGGCCTCTCGGGCGCGATGTACTCCGGCGCATGCCCCGGGGAAACCGGCGTGATGTTCGAGAGCTACTACCGCGCCGGACGCGAAGTGCAGGAGCAACGCCAGCGCATCGACGCGATCGAGCACCGGCGCCGCACCCTGATGGATGCGCTCGACAACGCCGATGAGGAGAACACGCGGCGCAGCCTGCTGAACGAGCTGCGTTACCTCGATGCCACCCTGCGCACCGAGTTCGAACGCCTGCGCTACCTCGAGTACCGGCTGGGAGGCTGACCACGAGCCATGGACGGGCAGCACCGGGAATAAGCCATAAAGCCGGGCCGCCGCGGCGCGGCCGACTAGACTTGCAGCAAATCCCCGTTCCCGCGAAGGTCTTCCCGGTGATCACGCGCGGCAGCATTCTCCGCCATCTTCCCTCCGCGGACCACCGCGGCCTGCTGCTCGCACCCGGCAATGCGCGTCCCGCGGCGCCGCGGGCCGGCCGCGCCAGGGGCAGGGCGTCGTTGTGGGAGCGCGTGGTCGCGCCCATGGTGCGCGTCACCGTCGGCGTGGTCGTGCTCGGCGCGGTGCTGGTGCTCGGCTACGTCGCCCACGACGAGGTCCGCCACTCGACGCTGCAGTCGCGCTGGCTCGCGGCCTTCGCCGGCGGCATTTCATTCGAGCTCGGCGAGGGTCCGGCGCGCACGCCGCTGCGGCCCGACCGCGGCCCCTACGACATCCGCCTCGGCTACGCCGCGTTGCCGGAACTGGCTCCCCGGCTGGACAAGGCGGGCTTCGGCATCGAGCGCCAGGCCGTACCCTCGCGCCGCATGAGCGAGCTGGCCGCCCGCGATTTCTTCAATGTCTACCGGGAGAAGAGCCAGGCCGGCCTCACGCTGCTCGACCTGAACGGTGCCGTGGTGCAGCAGGCGCGCTACCCGCGCAATGTCTACGCCGATTTCGCCGCGGTCCCCGACCTCGTGGCGCGCACGCTGCTCTACGTCGAGGACCGCGAGCTGCTCGATCCCTCGCGCCCGAACATGAATCCCGTGATCGACTGGGAGCGGCTCGGCGTCGCCGTGGGGCAGCAGGCGCTGAGGTCGCTCGGGCGGGAGCAGAAGGTCATCGGCGCCAGCACGCTGGCCACGCAGCTCGAGAAGTTCCGCCATTCGCCCGATGGCATCACGCGCGATGCGCGCGACAAGCTCCTGCAGATGGCCTCGGCCAGCCTGCGCGTCTACAGCGGCGGCCCGTACACGCTGCCCGCGCGCCGGCAACTGCTGCTCGACTACCTGAATGCGCTGCCGCTCGCCGCGCAGCCGGGCTACGGCGAGGTGGCGAGCCTCGGCGACGGGCTGGAATCCTGGTTCGGCAGCCCCTTCGCGGACGTCAACCGGGTGCTCGCGGACCCGGCGGCGCCGCTCGCCGAGCGCGCGTCTTACTACAAGCAGGTGCTCGCGCTGATCCTCGCGGTGCGCCGGCCCACGCACTATCTGCGCGACACCGCGTCGCTGGCCGCGCTCACCGACAGCCACCTGCGCCGCATGGCGCGCGACGGAGTGATCCCGGGCGACCTGGCCGCGGCCGCGCTGGCGGCGCCGCTGGCGCCGCGCGCGCGCGCCGCTGCCTCGCCGGTGATCGACTTCAGGCGCCAGAAAGGCGTGAACCTGGCGCGCACGCAGCTGCTCTCCCTGCTCGGCGTGCGCAGCCTCTACGAGCTCGACCGGCTCGACCTCACGGCGCGCACCACGCTCGACGCCACCGTGCAACAGGAAGTCGCCGCGTTCCTGCGCGGGCTGGCGGATCCCGCGCGCATCGAGGAGCTGGGACTCACCGGCGCGCGGCTGCTGCGCGCCAGCGATCCGTCGAAGGTGGTCTACAGCCTGACGCTCTACGAGCGCGGCGAGGGCGTGAACCACCTGCGTATCAATGCCGACAACCTCGACCAGCCCCTGGACATCAACGCCGGCGCCAAGCTCGATCTCGGCTCGACCGCGAAGCTGCGCACCCTGCTGAGCTGGCTGGAACTGATCGCCGAGGCCCACGCGCGCAGCGTCGCCACGCCGGACCTGGCGCGTGCCCGTGCCGAGTTGCATCCGCGCGATCGCCTGGGCGCCTGGGTGCTGGATTACCTCGGCGCCAACCCCGGCGCCAGCCTCGCCGACACGCTAGCGGCCGCGATGCAGCGCCGCTATTCCGCGGGCACCGGGCAGACTTTCTACACCGGCGGCGGCGCGCACCGTTTCGCCAACTTCGAGAGTCGCGACAACAACGCGGTGATGACCGTGGCCGAGGCGATGCGCCGTTCGGTGAACCTGGTGTTCATCCGCATGATGCGCGAGGTGGTGGATCATTACATGTACCGCGCGCCGTCGACCACCGCGCGGCTGCTGGAGAACGCCGCCGACCCCGGACGCGGCGAATACCTCAAGCGCTTCGCCGATCGCGAGGGCAGCGTCTTCCTGCGCCGCTTCTACCAGAAGTACCACGGCAAGAGCCGCGACGAGGCGCTCGGCACGTTGCTCGACGGCGTGCGCGTCACGCCGCGCGCGGTGGTGGTGGCGCTGCGCTCGGTGTGGCCGGACATGCAGTCGCAGGATCTCGCGCCCTGGCTCGCGCGTTACGTGCCGGACGAGCAGTTCACCGTCGCCGGGCTGGAGGAACTGTTCCAGCGCTACCCGCCGGAAAAATTCAACCTCAATGACCGCGGCTACCTCGCGCGCGTGCATCCGCTGGAGCTGTGGCTGATCGACTACCTGCAACGGCACCCGGACGCGACGCGCGCCGAGGTGCTGGCGGCCGGCGCCGCCGTGCGCCAGGAAGTCTACGGGTGGCTGATGAAGACCAGCCGTCGCCGCGCGCAGGACCGGCGCATCCTCGACCTGCTGGAGATCGAGGCCTTCCAGCAATTGCACCGGCAGTGGCAGCGCCTCGGTTACCCCTTTGCCTCGCTGACGCCCTCGCTCGCTACCGCGATCGGCAGTTCCGGCGACCGCCCGGCGGCGCTGGCGGAGCTGATGGGCACCATCGTGCAGGGCGGCGTGCGCTATCCCTCGCGCCTGGTGGCGGGGCTGCACTTTGCCGCCGGCACGCCCTACGAGGTCGAGTACGCCGCCGAGCCTGCCGAGGGCAGGCAGGTGATGCATCCCGAGGTCGCGCAGACCGCGCGCTCGGCGCTGCTCGACGTGGTCCAGGAGGGCACGGCGCGCGCGCTGCTGCCGCAGCTCGCGCGCCCCGATGGCTCCAGCCACCTGGTCGGCGGCAAGACCGGTACGGGCGACCACCGCTTCGAGGTCTACGCCTCGCCGGGACGGCTGCTCGAATCACGCGTGGTCAACCGCGTGGCGACCTTCGTGTTCATGATCGACGACCGCTTCTTCGGCACCATCACCGCCTTCGTGCCGGGCGCGCAGGCCGCGCAGTACGAGTTCACCAGCGGCCTGCCGGTGCGCCTGCTCGGCGCGTTGATGCCGACGCTGGCGCCGCTGCTCGACGGCGCGCCGTCGACGCTCGCGCTGGCGGCCAACGCCAGCCCCGCGAACTCGCGCTGAATGAGTCGCAGCCCGCTTGCGCGCAGGGCACGCCACACCCGAAGACCAGCGCGTTGGTGCTGCCGGAAAGCGTATGGCGACACCCTGTTCACGCGTGTGGCTTGCCCGATGGCTCAGTGCGCCCGATGATTGCGCTCGCCGCGAGCGCCGAGCCGTGCAAATATCCATTCCAGCCAAGGAGGCGAGATGAGGAACATCCTGGGTTATGAAGGCAGGAAGATCGTGATCACCGGTGCCGCTTCCGGCATGGGCGAAGCGGCGGCGCGCCTCCTGGCGCAGCTGGGCGCCGAGGTGTATGCGCTGGATGTCGCCGAGGTCAAGGCGCCGGTCGCGAAGTCGATCAGGACCGACATGAAGAGCAGGGCATCCATCGATACGGCGCTGGCGCTGCTGCCCGCCGAGATATACGCGCTGTTCAATTGCGCCGGCGTGCCGCACCCGCCGTTTTCGGCCTTCGACACCGTGATGATCAACTTCGTCGGCCTCAGGCACCTGACCGAGGCGCTGCTCCCGCGCATCGGCAAGGGCGGTGCCATCGCATCGATTGCCTCCACCGCGGGCATGGGCTGGAAAGGCAATCTCGAGCTGGTCAGGAAATTCCTGGCGCTGGAGGGCTTCGACGCGGCCGAGGCCTGGCTGAAGGATTCGCCCGAGCTGAACGCCGACGCCTACGGCTTTTCCAAGCAGTGCCTGATCGTCTACACGATGACGCGGGCCGGCGAGCTGGCGAAACGCGACATCCGCATCAACTGCATCAGCCCGTCGCCCACCGCGACGGCGTTCATGGACCAGCTCACGCAGCAGGTGCCGGCGGACGCCATCAAGCTGTTCTGTCCCTCCAACGGCCGTTTCGCCGAGCCCGCCGAGATGGGCGAGCCGCTGGTGCTGCTGAACAGCAGGCTGGCGGGTTTCGTCAGCGGGCTGAACCTGCCTGTCGATTATGGCTACAGCGCGGAAGTCGCGATGGGCCAGCGCGACAACCTGATGGGGATCTGATCCCCGCTGCGGGCGCGCTGCCGGCGCCCGATGGGCCGGCGGGCGCTCAGGGCATCACGCCGCCGTCGATGTTGATGATGGCGCCCGTGGTGTAACTGGACGCGGCGGACGCGAAGTAGAGCGCAGCGCCCACCACTTCCCCGGCCGTGCCGACGCGCTGCAGGGCGATGGGTTTCACCACCTCCGTCAGGACGGCGGGATTGCGCACGAAGCCGGCCGTCGCATCGGTGTCGAAAGTGCCGCAGACGATGCAGTTCACGCGCACGCCGAGTGGGGCGTATTCCTGCGCCGAGGCGCGCGTGAGGGCATTGAGCCCGGCCTTCGCGGCGCTGTAGACGGTGGTGAGCGGTGTCGGCTTGAGCGAGGCGAGCGAGCTTATGTTGATGATCGAGCCGCCGCCGGTCCTGCCCATGCGCGTGGCCGCGACTGCGGTCAGCCGT
>JAGPES010000174.1 GCA_018057015.1 Pseudomonadales bacterium
CGTCGCGCTGCTGTGCCGCAGCGACAGCCCCCACGTGCCGGTGCTGCGCGACTATCTCGGCAGCCGCTTCGAACTGGCGGGTGTGCACGACGTGCGCATGATTCCGGTCGCGGACGACGCCTTCGGAACGGTCGACCTGCTGCTGGCACTGGAAGATACGGGAGAGCCTTGCTGCGAACCCTGGCTGGGCGGCGCGACGCCGGCGCTGCGCCTGCGGCCCATCGAAGTCATCACGGACCCGGCGCAGCGCTACCTTGCCCATCTGCTGCCTCTCCCGCTGCGGCGGCGCCAGTTGCTCGCGGCGTGCACGCGGCGCGCCGGCGGTACGGCGCAGGTCGCCGAGGGGCATCCCGGCGCGGACGCGCCGGGGCAACCCAACCTCGAATTGCACTGCCTGATCGTGGAAGACAACGAGCTCAACCGGCACATGATCGCCATGCGGCTGCGTGACTTCGGCGTGACCGTGAGCGAGGCTGGTGGTGGCGCCGAGGCCCTGCGCCTGCTTCCCGGCGCGGTGCCCGACCTCGTCCTGCTCGACGTGCACATGCCCGGGATGGATGGCGTCACGCTGGCACGGCACCTGCGGCAGCGCCATCCCGGCCTGCCGGTCTACGCGCTCACCGCGAACGTCATCGGCAGCGAGGAAGCCGCGCTGGCGGCGGCGGGTGTGCGCGAGGTGCTCTACAAGCCGATTGACGAGGCGAAGCTCCTCGAGGTGCTGAGCCGCCATGCGCGTCGCGACGACGGGTGGGACATCGCGGTGCGCGCCGGCATCACGCGTGACGAGGTTGCGGCGGAATTGCGTCGCCTGCTGCGCGCGGTCGAGGCTTGCGTCGCTGCCGCTGACTGGGATGCGGGCGCGGACGCAGCGCACCAGTTGCTCGGGGTGGCGCGCATGTTCACGCACGGCGCGCTCGCCGAGCGCTGCCTCGCGCTCGAGACGGCGCTGCGCAGCGGTGAGGGGGAGCCGGCGCAGGGGGCCCTGCAGCGGCTTGCGCCGCTGCTCGACGCCGCCGCCGCTTGAGCCGTGCCGGCGGGCGCGATAGCGTACGAGGCCGGCCCTTTCGGCGACCGGGGGCACCGAGGAGAACGAGATGAGCGATGCGCGCATACTGCTGTGGTGCGGGATCCTGCTGGCGGCGCTGGTGGGCTGCAGCGACGAACGGTCGGCGCGCGTGCCGGCGCCGGGCGACGCAGCGGCGCCCGCGCCATCTCCCGCGCCGGTGGTGCCTGACGTGACCCCGGTCGATGGCGCGCGCATTGCCGCGGCCGACAGCGAGCCGCACAACTGGCTGAGTCACGGCCGCAGTTACTCCGAGCAGCGCTTCAGTCCGCTCGACCGCATCGACACCGCGAACGTCGGGCGGCTCGGGCTCGCGTGGTCCTTTGACTTCCCCACCGACCGCGGTATGGAAGCCACCCCGATCGTGGTCGACGGCCGCCTTTATGTGACCAGCACCTGGAGCATGGTCTACGCCTTCGATGCGAGGACCGGGGCCCTGTTGTGGCAGCACGACCCCGAGGTGCCGCGGGAATGGGCGGTGCACCTGTGCTGCGACGCGGTCAATCGCGGCGTCGCGACGTGGGGTGGCAAGGTCTTCGTGGGCACGCTCGACGGTCGCCTGCAGGCACTGGATGCGATTGACGGGAGGGTGGTGTGGTCCGTGCAGACCACGCCGGTCGACAAGCCCTACTCGATCACCGGCGCGCCACGCGTGGTAAAGGGCCTGGTGATCATCGGCAACGGCGGTTCCGAACTCGGCGTGCGTGGCTACGTGACGGCCTACGATGCGGAGACCGGCGAGCAGAAATGGCGCTTTTACACCGTGCCGGGTGATCCGGCGCAGCCCTTCGAATCGCCCGCGCTGGAGCGGGCGGCGGCGACGTGGTCTGGCGGCGAGTGGTGGAAGATCGGGGGCGGCGGGACGGTTTGGGACTCCATGGCCTACGACCCGGACCTGGACCTGCTCTATGTCGGCGTCGGCAACGGCTCGCCGTGGAACCAGCAGTACCGCAGCCCCGGCGGCGGCGACAACCTGTACCTGTCCTCGATCGTGGCGCTGAACCCGGACAGCGGCGAATACGTCTGGCATTACCAGACCACGCCCGGCGACACCTGGGACTACACCGCGACCCAGCACCTGGTGCTCGCCGACCTCACCATCGGCGGTGCGTCGCGCAAGGTGATCATGCAGGCGCCGAAGAACGGTTTCTTCTACGTGCTCGATCGCGCGACCGGGGAGTTCCTCTCGGGCGATGCCTACGCCTACCAGACCTGGGCCAGGGGCATCGATGCCGGCGGTCGCCCGATCCCCAATGCCGAGGCGCGCTACGTCGGCAAGGAGGCGCTGGTGTTCCCGTCGCCGCACGGCGCGCACAACTGGCACCCGATGAGCTTCAGCCCGCGCACCGGGCTGGTCTACATCCCGGTGCAGGAAATCCCCTTCGTCTACAAGCATGATGACCGCTTCGCGTTCGAGCCCGGGCTGTGGAACACGGGTGTCACCATCGAGGCGGCCAGCCTGCCCGAGGATCCGGCGGCGGCTGCCGAGGTGCTGAAGCTGGTGCAGGGCCACCTGGTCGCCTGGGATCCGGTGGCGCGCAAGGAAGCCTGGCGCGTCGAACAGGGTGCGCCGTTCAACGGCGGCGTGCTCAGTACGGCGGGCGACCTGGTGTTCCAGGGCAGCGCGCGCGGCGAGTTCGTGGCTTATCGCGCCGCTAGCGGCGAGCGCCTGTGGGCCGCATCGGTGCAGACCGGCGTGGTGGCGGCGCCCATGACGTATGCGGTGGCCGGCGAGCAGTACGTCGCGGTCGTGGTGGGCTGGGGTGGCGCGCTGCCGCTCGCTGGCGGGCGCGTGGCGCAGATGGCGGGTTCCGTGAACCGCAGCCGGCTGCTGGTCTACGCGCTGGACGGCAGCCAGCAGTTGCCCGAACCCGTCGCGGTGACACGGGCGCTCGCACCGCCGCCGCTCACCGCGACGCCGGAGCGGGTGGCGCGCGGCAGGTCGCTCTATGCGGCGCGCTGCTTCGCCTGCCACGGCGATGGCGCGGTGGGTGGCGGCGTGGTGCCGGACCTGCGTTACGCATCGGCCGATACGCACGCTGTGTTCGACGCGATCGTGCGCGGCGGGCTGCGCCACCAGAAGGGCATGGTCGGCTTCGGTCAGGTGTTCGGCAGGGAGGATGTGCAAGCAATCCAGGCCTACGTGATCAAGCGCGCGCACGACCTGCTCGCGGAACAGGCCGCCCAGGCGGCGGGTCGGAGCGGCGACGGCGGGTGAGGGGTTCGTGCGCGACCACGCGGCGCGGTTGCGCGTGTCGCCGGGTTCAGCCGAACAGCCCGTGCAGGAACCAGCGCCGGCTGAGGTGATCGCGGAATACCCAGCACACGGTGCCGTTCTGTTCGTGTCGTGCGATGAAGTAGTCGCGTTTGCCGCCGGTATCCCACCACGCGCTCTCGATGCGCTCCGGGCCGCTCAACAGTTGCAGGCGTCCGTGCCAGCGCAGGCCCTGTGCGTCCTGCGCCAGCGGCAGCGGTTCGGGCAGCAGCCAGGACGGGCGCTGCGCCGGGATTGGCGCGAGCCCGCTGGCGGCGTGTCCGGCCTCGTGCGTGCTGCGCCAGGCGTTCTCCGGCAGGTGGGCGTCGGCCGTGCCGATGCCATGGACGCAGCCTTCCCCGAGGCGTATCGCGAGGCGGTCGAGCAGCAGGCGACCGGCCTGCTCCGCGTCCTCGTCGGCGTCCTGGAACAGCGCGGCGCTCTGCTGGTGTACCGGCGCGAAGTCGCGACACACCAGCGCCAGTGATTCCGCGGCCTCGGCCAGCCGCAGGGATTCGAATTTCAGCCGCGTGAGGCCGAGCAGCGCCGCGTGGCTGTTGTGCGCGAGCGAGCAGGGCAGGCCGAGCGCGAGCGTGCGACCGCTGGTATCGCGCAGGCGCCAGTCGAGGCGCTGGCAAAAGCACTGGCGGCGGTCGAGGAACTGCCCCAGCTCGCGCAGCATGCGTTGCGCCGGGAACAGCAGCATCGTGCTGTGGTGCAGCGGTTCGAGGAATTGCAGCTCGGCGTGGAAGAAATCCCGCGGCTGGTGCGGCAGGCGCGGATCGGGCTTCTCGCCGCCCAGCCGCAGCAGGCGATCGAGGAATTCGCGGCCGAAACGCTTGCCGAGCGCGGCGCGGGGCAGCGCGAGCAGGGTGCCGATGCGTGAGAAGCCCATGCGCCGCATGCGCAGGCGTTGCCTGTCCGGCACCCCGAGCAGTTCCAGCGGCAGCTCGCCGAGCCCGGCGCGGAACGCGACGAGGTCGCCGTTCGCGCACCATGGAGGGATGTCCGCATGCGTGTAGGGACGGGCATGGGCCAGCAGGACGGCGCCGGCCGGCGTCGGTGCCACGCCCGCCCGATGTGCGTGGCCGCGCCCGGCCAGTTCGTCTTCCACCTGTTGCAGCAGGCGTTCGAGGCCGCCGAAGAGGCGCAGGCTGCCGCTCACTTCCAGCAGCAGGCTGTCGGGCGGCTCCAGCGTCAGCAGCGACGTGAAGCGGTAGCCCCAGTCGGCCAGCCCGAGCAGCGCGGCGGCCTCGCGCTCCCGGCGACGTTCGAGCGTCAGCAGCCCGGGACAAAGGGCCTGCGCGGTGCCTGCCGAGATGCCGGGGCTCACGCCATGCTCGCCGGCGAGCGTGTCGTGGCACAGCACGCGGTGTTTTTCGCTGACGATGACGGGACGTTCCGCGTGCAGGCCGGCGCGGGTGAAGATCTCCAGCGGCAGCAGCGGGAAGCGCAGGCACAACCACAGCATGGCGATGCCGGCTCTCAGTGCAGGGCCGCGCTGGCGGACGTGGGTTCGGCTTTAGCCGAACAGATGCATTGTCCGGCTAAAGCCGAACCTACAGCCGAACATTGTCCGGATAAATCCGGACCTACAGCCGAACAGATGCATTGTCCGGATAAATCCGGACCTGCAGCCGGATCCACGGTGACGGGCAGCAGGGCCGGGTCGATGCGCGGCTGCAGCAGTGCGTTGGCGCGGGCGAGCGTGACCTGCTGGCCGGCCTGGCCACCACGCTGCTTGACGATCTCGACGGCGAGGTGCTCGCGCGTACCCCGCAGCGCGAGCCGCAGTGCGGCGGGCGACAGGCTGTGCGCCGCCCGTGACGGGCGGAACAGGAATGCCAGGGCGGCACTGCCCTGCGCGGCGAGCTGCAGGCGGCGCAGGGCACGGTAATCGCCGAGGCGTGACTCGGGCAGCCAGGCCAGCAGGCAGGCCGCGGCGCCCGAGCGCAGGATCTGTTCCGCGCACCACAGGGTGTCGGCGTCGCGCTCCGTCCGCACGACCAGCAGCCGTTCCAGCGCCACGTCCTGCGCCAGCAGGGCGGGCGCATAGGGCAGATAGGGCGGGCAGACGAAGAACAGCCGGCGCGGGCCACGGCTGCAATGCGCCAGTGCCGGTGCCAGCAGTTGCATCTCGCCGATGCCGCAGTTGCCGCTCAGCACCTCGGTCAGCGCCGCCCGCGGCCAGCCGCCACGGTGCAGGACCCGGTCCAGGGCGGCATGCCCGCTCGGCAGGACGTCTCCGGTGGCAGTCGCCGTACGGGAGCGGGAAGCCTGCCAGACATCGGGACGGGCGAGCAGCGCTTGCAGCAAGTGGTTCATGTCCAGATACTGTTCATACGTACAGTATATTGACAATCCCGCGGCCCGTTGTAAAGAACGGCTGGCCCTGCTCCTGCGGGTTATGCACATTTGTATTGCGATGCCGCATGGCGCAAGAGGGGTCGCTGTCTTTACATGGAATTGGCAGGAGATATTTTTAATTATTTAAAACAAGGGGATGTGAAAGAATTTTGATTATCGGCTGAAGTTCGTGGCCGAATGCACATGACGGGCCTGTGCATCGCATTCTTTTATCCCCGACTTTATCCACAGCAATTCCAGGGCGTAGGCGACGCTGTGCTAGCATTGCTCTGCCTGCGCTTGCCCATTCCATACAGGGACCACCGCCGATGCTGCAGCAACTGACCACGATGCTGGACATGCAGGACCGCATGAACCGCAAGGTCCATCCCGACTGGATCACCCAGCAGTTCGCCTGGTATCGCGCACTGTGGATCGAGTGCGGGGAGCTGATCGAGCACTATGGCTACAAGTGGTGGAAGCATCAGCAGCCGGCCTGGGAGCACGTGAAGCTGGAGATCGTCGATATCTGGCACTTCGGCATGAGCATGCGTTTCGATGGCGCCAGCACCCCGGCGCAGATCGGCGCCGCCATGCTGGAGGAACTGCGTGTCAATCCGCCGCGGCCGATGGAACTGCGCGAAGCCGTCGAGGCCCTGGCGGGCGGGGCGCTGGTGGGACGTGAATTCTCGGTCAGCCATTTCTGGTCCCTGCTGCAGGCGGCCGGCATGACGCCCGATGAGCTGTTCACCGCCTACGTGGGCAAGAACGTGCTGAACTTCTTCCGCCAGGATCATGGCTACAAGGACGGCAGCTACCGCAAGACCTGGCACGGACGCGAGGACAACGAGCACCTGGCCGAGCTGGCGGAGGCGCTGGACAGCCGTAGTCCCCGCTACGCCGAGGAACTCTACGGCGCCCTGGCGGCGCGTTACGCGCAGACTGCCGCCGCAAATGCCTGAGCTGTTGTTATGCACACCGGTGGAGCAGAGTCAAGAACGGGATGCCCGCTGTCGCAAATTTGTCATTTTCGTTCAGAACGACATTAACAAATCTATATAACTTAATGAATTATAACAATAAAATACTATTTGCTCATAAAATGAGCAATCCGGGCCGGGCTCAGCAAGCAGGCGGCACAGAGGCCCATACTAAGAACTTATGCTCAAACTTATCCACAGAAATTGTGGACAACTGGGAGCCTGAAACCCGTG
>JAGPES010000175.1 GCA_018057015.1 Pseudomonadales bacterium
ACGCGGCCCCGGCCCCGGCTTCACGACGCAAGCAAACGAAGGAGAACTGAATGAGATTGCTTGAACAAGTCCAACGGGGCAAGGTCGCCGCGCCGCGCCGCACGCTGATGTACGGGGTCCACGGAGTGGGCAAATCGACGTTCGGATCGATGGCCGAGCGGCCTGTCTTCATTCAGACCGAAGATGGCCTCGGCAACATCGAGTGCGAGCGCTTCCCCGTCGCCGGCAAGTACGCCGACGTGATCGCGGCGCTCGGCGAGCTCTACACCGAGGCGCACGAGTACCGCACCGTCGTCATCGACTCGCTCGACTGGCTCGAGCGGCTGATCTGGGCCGACGTCTGCCAGAAGCGCGGCGTCGAGAGCATCGAGGATATCGGGTACGGGAAGGGCTACGTCTTCGCGCTGACCAACTGGCGCGAGGTCCTGGCCGGCCTCGACGCGCTGCGCAACGAGCGCGGCATGCACGTCATCCTGATTGCCCACGCCCAGATCGAGAAGTTCGCCAATCCGGAGACCGACACCTACGACCGCTACAGCCCGCGGCTCCAGAAGCTGGCCTCGGCGCTAGTGCAGGAGTGGTGCGATGAGGTCCTGTTCACGACCTACCGCATCCACACAAAGACCACCAACGAGGGCTTCGACCGCAAGCGCGTGCAGGGCATCGGCACCGGCGAGCGGATCATCCGCACGACCGAGCGGCCGGCCCATGTCGCGAAAAACCGCCTGAACCTGCCGGACGAGATTCCGCTGGATCACAACATCTACGCCGCGTTCGCACGCGGCGAGGACCCGCTGGCCAATACCGAGCAGCCTGTCGAACAAGGAGTGTGAACGTGCCTACGCTGAACGGATTCAATGCTAACGACGTCGACCCCAACTTTGCCTTCGAGGCCATCCCGGCGGGCAAGTACCTGGCCGTGATCACCGAGAGCGAGATGAAGCCCACCAAGTCGGGCGGCGGGCAGTACCTGCAGTTCACCTTCCAGATCATCGAGGGCGAGTGCAAGGGCCGGCTGATCTGGTCGCGGCTGAACCTGGACAACTCGAACGCCACGACGGTGAAGATCGCGCGGGCCGAGCTTTCGGCGATCTGCCGCGCGGCCGGCGTGCCGGCGCCCAAGGACAGCGTCGAGCTGCACAACATCCCGCTGGTCATCACTGTCGGCCAGAAGAAGCGCGCGGACACCGGTGAGATGGGCAACGTCATCAAGGGGTACGGCAAGAAGGACGCGGTCGCGGCGCGGGCGCCGGCCCCGGCGGGCAACAACGGCGCGCCGCCCTGGAAGCGCTGATTCACTTCGTCGGTCGGCTCGGCGCACGTCTGGTCGGGCGGCGTGATGGGACGCACGCATGGATGCTTCGCGAGGTCACAGATGATCACCATCACGCTGCCCTGGCCGCCGAGCGTCAACCACTACTGGCGCACCTGGCGCGGCCGGATGCTGATCAGTCGGCAGGGGCGCACCTACCGCGAGCAAGTGGGCGCGATTCTCAAGGTCGCCGGCGTAACGCCTCAGGCCGGGCCCTTGGCTGTGCATGTCGAGCTGCACCCACCAGATCGGCGCAAGCGTGACGTCGACAATACGTTCAAAGCCATCGGCGATTCGCTCCAGCACGGCGGCGCATTCCAGGACGACAGCCAGATCGTGTGGCTGCTGCTGGAGAAAGCCGAGGTCGTCGCCGGCGGGAAGGTCATCGTGCGGATCGCGGAGAGGAACGGCAAACCGCTGCCGTTCCCGATGACCGAGCGCGTGAGCCTGAACTGATCGGCCCACTCAGGAGAACTGCGGAATGGCACAACCCGAGCCGAAGCGCATCTACATCGCCGGGCCGATGACCGGTTACCCGGACTGCAATTTCCAGGCGTTCCACGCCGCGGCGGAGCGGCTGGCCGCGGCTGAATGGGTGGTCTTCAATCCAGCCGAGAACTTTGGTGGGCGCAAGGACCTACCACGCGAGGAGTATCTGCGCCTCGACCTGGCGGCACTCGCGCAGTGCGACGCGATCGCGATGTTACCCGGCTGGGAGGAGTCGCGCGGGGCGAAGCTAGAGTACCTGGTCGCGCACGAGATGGGCTGCACCGTCCTCGACGCGGTCACGCTCCAGCCGCTCGCGAACGCTCCGACGCCCACCGTCGCGCTGCACCGATTGCGGGTCGTGCAGCCGCCGGCCGACGAATCGATCCTCGACGAGGCCAAACGCATCACGGAGGGCACGCGCCGCGCCGAGTACGGCGCCCCCGCGGACGACTTCGCCCGGGCGGCGCACATGTGGACCGGCATCCTGGCCGCCAAGCTCCGCGACGGGCAGCCCGTCACCGCGATGGACATCCCGTTGTGCATGATTGCCATCAAGCTGGCGCGCCAGAGCCACCATCACAAGCGCGACAACCTGGTCGACGTCGCCGGCTACGCCCGCACCGCAGCGATGGTCGCGGGGGAGGAGTGATGGCGAAGCCCCACAGCACGACGATGCTGGCCTTCGGCGATGTGCACATCCCGCACCACAGCGAGAAGGCGGTGCGGGTGTTCTGTCGCGCCGCCGAGCGCCTGCGGCCCGAGCTGATCATATGCCTGGGCGACCTGCTCGACTGCGGCCAGTTCTCGGTGCACCCGCCCACGTACGGGATGAAAGAGACGGACTACGTCGACGATCTCCGCGCCGCCAACGCGCTGCTGGATCAACTCCAGAAAGTCTGCGACCGGCTCGTGATTGTCGAGGGCAATCACGAATACCGGCTCGACCGCTGGGCGGCGGCGACGGCCGAAGGGCGCGGGGCCTATTCGATGCTCGCCCCCCGCGTGCAACTGACCAAGGGGCGCACGCGCTGCACGTACGTGCCGTACGGCTCCGTGGGCGGCACGTATCCCCACTTCCCGATCAACCGCCGCATCATCGCCGTGCACGGCTGGTCGTATGCCCGCAACGCGACCAGGCAGCACCTCCAGATCAGTCAGGGCCGCAGCGTCATTCACGGGCACACGCACCGCGCGGACGCCTCGATCATCCAGAACATCTGGTCGCCGGGGAAGGTGGTCCAGGCGCGCAGCGCCGGCTGTCTGTGCAAGCCGGTCCCGCTCTACGGGACCGGGCGGCCGGTCGAGTGGATCAACGCGTTCATCCTCGGTTACCTCGGCCGGCGGAGCGACACGCTCTACACGATCCCGATCATGGACAACCGCTGCATCCTGCCGGACGGCACGGAGGTCGCCGCGTGATGGAGCTGCGGCCGTACCAGCGCGAAGCCGTCGACGCGGTGTACGAGTTCCTGCGCACGCGCGACGACAACCCCTGTATCGTCATTCCGACGGCCGGCGGCAAAACGCCGGTGATGGCGACGATCTGCCGCGACGCCGTCCAGCGCTGGGGCGGGCGCGTTCTGATCCTGGCGCACGTCCGCGAACTGCTCGAGCAGGCATCCGAGAAGTTGCACCTCGTGGCGCCGGACGTGCCCATGGGCGTCTACTCGGCCGGGCTGAAGCGCCGCGACCTCGGCTACGCGGTCACCATCGCTGGCATTCAGAGCGTCTACGAGAAGGCCGGCGACGTCGGCGCGGTCGATCTTGTCATCGTCGACGAGGCCCACCTGATTCCGCCGGACGGCGAGGGGATGTACCGCACGTTCCTGGCAGAGATGAAGCAGATCAACCCGCTGGCCCGCGTCATCGGTCTGACGGCAACGCCGTTCCGCATGAAGTCGGGCAGCATCTGCGCACCCGAGAACATCCTCAACGCCGTCTGCTTCGAGGTGGGCGTGCGCGAGTTGATCGTACAGGGCTACCTGTGTCCGCTGCGCACGAAGGCCGGCTCCCTGAAACCCGACACCGACCAGCTGCACGTCCGCGGCGGCGAATACGTCGCCGGCGAGGTCGAGGAGTTGATGGACACGGACAACCTCGTCCTGTCCGCCTGCCGTGAGATCGTACAGCACACGCCGGACCGCAGCAGCGTCCTGATCTTCGCGTCGGGCGTGAAGCACGGCATGCACATCGCCGACGCGCTCCGCACGCGGCACAGGGTGGAATGCGGGTTCGTCTGCGGCGAGACCCTGCCGTTCGAGCGCGACGAGACGCTCCGCCGCTTCCGCGCGGGTGAACTGAAGTACCTCTGCAACGTCAACATCCTGACGACCGGTTTCGACGCGCCGAACATCGACTGCGTGGCGTTGATGCGGCCGACGCTCTCACCGGGGCTCTACTACCAGATGGTCGGTCGCGGCTTCCGGCTGCACCCGGGCAAGACCGACTGCCTTGTGCTCGACTTCGGCGGCAACGTCCTGCGCCACGGGCCGGTCGATCAGCTCCGCGTCAATGGCATTGGCTCCGATGGGACGGGGCCCGCGCCGGCGAAGGAGTGCCCGCAGTGCCACGAGATCATCGCCGCCGGCTACGCCCAATGCCCGGTCTGCGGTCACCTCTTCCCGCCGCCCGAGCGGCGCACCCATGACGGGATGGCGACGAGCGAGGGCATCCTCTCCGACCAGGCTTCACGGACCGAGTACGAGGTCGAGGAGACCTTCTGCGCCGTGCACGTTAAGCGCGATGCGCCGCCAGACGCGCCGCGCACGATGCGCGTGGACTACCGCGTCGGCTTCAACCACTACGTCTCCGAGTGGGTCTGCTTCGAGCACGACGGCTACGCGCGGCAGAAGGCCGTGCAGTGGTGGCGCTCGCGCTGCAGCGAGCCGGTCCCTGACACGATCGAGGAGGCGGTCGAGCTCGCCGAGATGGGGGCGCTGGCGCCGACGCTGGCGATCACCGTGATGCACAAGCCCAGCGACAAGTACGACCGGATTGTGGGCTACAAACTCGGCGAGAAACCGCCCCGGCCGGAGTCCGAGGATGGATTGCCGGAGTACGCCGGCGCCGAGAACGACGAGGTGCCGTTCTGATGTCCGGGCGCCCGAACAACCCGATGCTGCACGCGGCTCTGTGGTACGCCGAGCTCGGCTACCCCGTGTTCCCGTGCGCACCAGGGCGCAAGGCACCGCTCACCGAACACGGGCTGCTCGAAGCGAGCACCGATACCGAGCGGGTTACGGCGTGGTGGACGCAGCATCCCGACGCGAACATCGCAATCCGCACCGACGGCCTGGTCGTCATCGACATTGACGGTGAGGGCAACGCTTGGCTCACAGGAGAGCCGGCGAAGCTGGCCGACCTGGAGGCCGCCCCGCTGTCACTCACGCCGCGCGGTGGGCGGCATTACTTCTTCCGGCAGCCCGGCGGCCAGGCATGGCGCAACACGGCCGGCCGGCTCGCTCCGCATGTGGATACGCGCGCCAACGGCGGCTACGTGCTCGTGGCGCCGTCAGTGGTGGAGGGCAAGCCGTATTCCTGGCAGGCCGAGCACGAGCTGAGCGTGCCGCCGCAACGGCTGCCGGAACCGCCGGCGTGGCTGATCGAGCAGCTCGACGCGCTGGCGGCGTCGAACGGCGTGGCCGGCAATGGCGCGGCGGCGAACGCCATCCCAGAAGGGCAGCGCAACGAGACGCTCGCTCGCCTGGCCGGCGCGATGCGCCGCGTGGGGATGTCGCAGGCCGAGATCTTCGCCGCGCTCCAGCAGGTCAACGCCGATCGGTGCTCGCCGCCCCTGCCGCTGCGCGAGGTCGAGCGCACCGCGGTGAGCGTCGCCCGCTACGAGCCCGACGCCGTCTCGGTAGCGGTCGCCGAAAACCACTGGGCTCAGGACCGTGGGTCGCCGGTTCAACCCAAGCCGCTGAGCGTACGCGAGTTGCTGGCGACGCACCGCACACTGCGCCCGCCGGTCATCCACGGCTTGCTACGCCGCGGCGAGACGATGAACGTGATCGCGCCCAGCAAAACGGGCAAGAGTTGGCTCGTGCTGGCACTGGCGATGGCGGTTGCGACGGGGCGCAAGTGGCTCGACACGTTCGAGACCGTCACGGGCAACGTGCTGATCATCGACAACGAGCTGCATCCCGAGACGCTCGCGCACCGCATCCCGCAAGTCGCCGAATGCCTGCGAATCGGCATGAACGAGATCGCGGAGACGATGTCCGTGCAGAGCCTGCGCGGACAGCTCCGCGACATCTTTTCACTTGGCAAGTACTTCGAGTCGGTCGAGCCCGGCCGCTTCGGCATGGTCGTGCTCGACGCGTTCTACCGCTTCATGCCGCGTGACATGGACGAGAACGACAACGGCACAATGGCGAACATCTACAACCACGTCGACGCGCTGGCCGACCGGTTGGGCTGCTCGTTCGTGCTGATCCACCACTCGACCAAGGGCAACCAGTCGGCCAAGGCGGTCACGGACGTCGGGGCGGGCGCTGGCAGTCAGAGCCGCGCGACCGACACCCATCTCGTGCTCCGGCCGCACGAAGAGCCGGGAGCGGTGGTGCTCGAAGCGGCGGTCCGCTCGTGGCCGCCGGTCGAGCCGATGGCGCTGCGCTGGTTGTTCCCGCTTTGGAAAGCAGCGCCCGACCTCGATCCGGCGCTGCTGAAGAACGAGAAGGCCAAGCGCAAAGCCAAGCCGGACGATGCGGAGCTTCCGCCAGACGACCAGGTGCGCGACTTCGTGACACGCTTCCTCAGCGACGAGCCCAAGTCGCGGTCAACCATCCTGCGCGAAGCGACCGCCGCGGGGTTGTCGGGGCGGCACGCTCAGAAGCTGCTCCGCTGGGCCGCGGAGATGGAGCTGGCGTTCCACAGGGGTGGTGGCCGCTATCACCCGAGCCGCTACGCGACCGTTCCCAAGCCTGTCAAGGAGACGTGCGATGAGCGCGTATGAGCGCACCCATTCAACGCATGGTCGCGCGCGTATGGACGCATTCTGCGCTCATACGTTGCCCAAAACCCGTCAACGTATGAGCGC
>JAGPES010000176.1 GCA_018057015.1 Pseudomonadales bacterium
GGTGATGTACCTCGCAAGCGATATGTCGAGCTACACCACCGGCACCACGCTGATCGCCGACGGCGGCTACCTGGTGCTGTGAGGCGAGGGCCGCACCGGCAATTCGCGCTCAGACTATCCCGAAGCGCTGCCCCATCCTGGCGGCGGGAATCAGCAGCTTGCGGATGATCAGGTCCTGCTTGCCGGGACTGGCGACGGGCACGGGTGTCTCCACGGGGAAGGGCAGCTGGTCCATCCGGTCGCGGGCCATGGCGCCGGCGAGCACCATGCCGAGCAGCGGGGCCATCAGGTTGCCCCACGCATTGAAGTGCATCAGGCCGAACACGCCGGGCTCGAGCTGGAACATGCCCGGGAACTCCACGTCGCGCAGCGCCACCCGGCCGGTCCAGTAATCGTCGAGCTCGATGGGCATCTCCCTGGTCCCGGGCCAGGTGCGGTGGATCCAGCGCAGGTGCTTCTCGAAATGCCACGCGGCGTCGTCCGGGCGCGACGCGCTGGGGATGCTCGAGGTGATGATCCGCCCGTGCTCGTCGATCACGAAGGGATTCAGGTCCACGGGCTCCTCGGACAGCGTCGCCCGGCTCGGCATGATCATGTCCAGCGCGGCCCTGGGCAGCGGCTTCGTGGACAACGCGTAGGCCGTGAGCGGATAGAAATTGTTCGTGAACTGCGGAACGATCGCCGTCGGATAGGCGTTGGTGCAGAACACCACGCGATCGGCGACGACGGCGCCCTGCGCCGTGGCGACGCGCCAGCGGTTGCCCGACCTGGCCAGGGAAACGGCTTCGCTATCGCCGAAGACACGCGCACCGCGTGCCGTCGCGGCCGTGACCATGCCATTCGTGAACAGGTAGGGATTCACCCGTCCGCCCGACCTGTACATCACCCCGCGCGTGAAATAGCTCGAGCCCGTCAGCGCTTCCATGTCCGCGCCCTCGAGCCACTCCACCTGCTGCCCCTGCTGCTCCTTCCAGTAAACGGACTTCGTTTTCAGCTTGTCGAACACGCTCGCGCGGCTGGTGGCGTGCAGGTAGCCCGACTGCACCGCGTCGCAGGCAATGCGGTGCTTGCGCGCAAGATCGAAGGTGATGGTGTGGTGCTCGCGGAACAGATCGAGAAACGCCTTGCCGCCGTCGGGAAAGCGCTTGATCACCGCGATGTCCTTCAGCGTCGGCAGCACGTGTCCGGCATTGCGCCCGGACGCGCCCCAGCCGGGCTGTCGCGCCTCCAGCACGACCACGTTGACGCCGGTCTCGGCGAGATGCAGCGCCAGCGAGCTGCCGGCCAGCCCGGCGCCCACCACGACCACGTCGGCATCCAGTTCCTGCCCGAGCACCGGGTAGCCCGGCATCACGCCCGTCGGCGCGGTCCAGCCGCTGGTCTCGATCGGCGGCGCGCCGCGGTCGTACATCGCTTCGCTATCCGGGAAGGATGACTCCGATTGCGATTCCGGCAGACCTCCAATGCCTGGAGCCTGTTCATTGCAAGCGGCGACTGCGGCGCCGGCCAACAGCAATCCCGAGCGCCTCAGATAGTCCCGGCGGTTCATGAAAAATCCTCGTCCCGCTTGATGGATCCGCTGCGTCGGAACCCGGACAACAGGGTGACATTGCCGCGTTCGGCGCTTGTGCCCTGCATCACAGGCGCCCCTCGTTCAGGAGCTCGTTCGTATCGCGCAGCTCGACCATGCCCAGGTAGCCGCCGCTGTCCCTGATCGCATCGTGCACCCCGTAGCCGAGCAGTCGCTGGGCGCGTCGGGACAAGTGACGCGCCCTGGCCGGAGGCACCGCGAGCACGTTGTTCTCCTCGGTGCTCAGCCAACCCAGCGCGTAACTCATGTGGAAGCCACGACGCCATTGGTCTGGCGTGGTGTTTGCCCCCCCTGCATGCAGCGTGGACCCCAGGTAGATCACCGCCGCTCCCGCGGGCATCTCGGCGATTGCCAGATCCTCCCTGGTGGCCTCCCGTTCCCGCGGCCATCAATGGCTGCCGGGAACGACGACCGTCGCCCCGTTGTCGCGCGTGAAATCCACCAGCGCGACGACGGAGGCGAGCATGAGCTCCGGTCGAGGGCGCGGGAAATGTATCCAGACATCCTCGTCGCGGTGCAGCGCCTGGGCCATGGCGCCCGGGCCGCGCTCCATCAGGTGCGCGAGATTCAACTGGTACTCCGCGCAATTGGGCAACAGCACGTGGTCACACAGCGCCAGGTAGATCGGGTGACACATCACTTGTTCGGCAAATGTCCCGGACTTGCCCGCGAGTCCGCTGAGGTGCCGCACCTGCGTTCCGAAGAAGGCCGCGACGGACGCGTTGAGATGCTCCATCGCCGGGTCCGCCCCCGACAGGCGGGGTTCGATCTCGCGATTCAATCGGGAGCGTGATTCCGCCTCGAGCAGTCCCTCGACGATCAGGGCTCCGTCCTGCTCGAGAGCCTCGAGCATGAGTGCAACGGGCGTGTTGGCGGTATAGCGGGCGATCCTGGCCATGCTGACTACTCCTGACGGATACGCCGACACGCCGTGTCGGCACGACGGATGAAACCGGGACGACAAGCGGATTGCTTGCCGTGACGGCTCACTTCCCGCCCGGCGTGTAAACCAGCAGCGCATTCCCGGGATGCAGGACCGAGCTGGCGCCGGACGTCACGTATACGGCCCCGTTGCCCACTACCACCGGATAGCCAGACACCTGGCCGCCGCGCGCCGTCATGCCGTTCACCGCGGCGAATTCGCCCCCGGTGTCGATATCACGCATCAGGCTGCCATCGCCGCTCGAGTAGACGCGAACGCGACCGTCCCATGCGCCGGTGAATACTGCGCCAGGCACTGCGGTCGGCGCCGCCACAAACGCGGCGTTACACCCCTGCGCCCCCCAGCTGCACTGCGGATCCGGCCCCGCGACACGCCACAGCACGGCACCGCTGGCCGGATCGAGCGCGGCGAGTCCGCCGGGACGATGCGGCGGGCTTGCCTCGTCATCGGACACCGGGACATAGAGCGCGCTGCCATCTGTCGCCATGCCGTACATGACGCCTCCCAGGTCACCCCCCAGAGCCACACGGGTACGCCAGAGCTCCTCGCCATTGCTGTCGGGATCCAGCCCGT
Organism: Pseudomonadales bacterium; assembly: GCA_018057015.1. Classification (GTDB taxonomy): domain Bacteria; phylum Pseudomonadota; class Gammaproteobacteria; order Pseudomonadales; family UBA5518; genus UBA5518. The sequence continues at coordinate 3,108 of JAGPES010000176.1, forward strand.
AGACGAATCCCCACTTCTGACCGACCGTGAGCACTTGCTTGCCGCCGGCAAGCGTGACGATCGTCACCGAGGTGCCCGTCGAGAACAGGTTGCGACAGTCGGTTGGCGCCGCCGCCGCACACGCAAGCTCGCGGGCAGACGCATCCGGCAGAAACTGCCGCTGCCACTTGCGCGCGCCGCTCTCCAGGTCGTAGGCGATCACGGAATACGGGCCGCGAGGATCGAGCAATCCGTATTCCTCCGCGGTACTGGCGTAGAGAACGCCGCGCTTCGCGTCGATTGCGAGCGGCGTGTAGGTAGACGCACCGGCCGGACCGAAGCGTCGAGGCATCTCATTCGCCCCGGTTCGCAGTGTCGGCTCCTCGACGATGTGATACTGCTTCCAGAGCAGCTTCCCGGTGGCCAGATCCAGGGCGGCCACACCGCCACGGGAGGTGCAGCATTCATGCGCCGGATCATGCGTCAGCGGATCCTCGATACCGGAGATCGGCGCGAACACACGGCCATCATGGATGCTGGGGGCGGCCGTTATGCGCGACAGCACATGCTCCTCGACTCGCGTGCGCCAGAGCACTTCGCCAGTGCCCGCATCGAGAGCCGTAACGGTACTGCTGTCGTCGCCGAACACGAGCACTGCGCGCCCCGGCGCACCAGGTACCGGCAGCGTCGCGAGGCTGACGGCGCGCACGAGGCGACCGTCCACCGGATGAACCCAGCGCGTGCAGCCACCGGACGCATCCAGTGACACCACGTGGCTGCCGGAGGCAAGAAATACCCGATGTCCCCCCAGCGTTACCGGCCCCGAAGCGCGCCCGGGATAGGCGAAGCTCCATTTCAGCTGCAGCGAGGAGATTGCGCCGGCGTCGACGCCGGTGTTGCTGCGAAAGCGCGAATTGGAATCATCGCCGTGCGTGCTCGTCCAGTCGCCAGGGGAAAGCACGACCTCGTCTGCGGGGGTGGCGCACCGGTTGGCCATCGGATCAGTCGCGACGTCCGGCTTGCGGCCTGTCAGAAAGACAACCAGAGAGAGAATGTCGGCATCCGACAATCCTGCCGTCATCGGCTTCATCGCCCCGTCGACAAGGGCGTGTCGCACGTTTTCCGGCGGACTGTAACGCAACGAGGACCGTGGTGGTATGCGCCCCTGGGGATGCTCGTGGCAACTCCCGCAGCGCGCGTTGTATAGCCGCGAGGCCGGGGTATCTGCGGTTGCGACCGACGAGTTCACGTTGCCGTGTGCGTCAGTCAATGCCGGCTCGGCTGACGACGACGCGGCATGGAGCAGCATCCCCGCCGCGATAGCAATGGCAAGCACCGGGTTCATGGAAATTGTATTCATGATTGGTACTCACGTCCGCTCATCAGGCAAACTCCTCTTCCAGGTCGATACCCCGCGATAGCTGCGATTGTGGGAATGAGGACGTGGCAGAACCAGTACCAAATGGCACCGATTGCGGCGACGGGAATGAGCGCGGCACTAGCGCAGCAGCGCGAAGCTCCGGTACACCAGGCGCACGATGTCGCTCTGGCTCTTGATGCCCATCTTGGCGTAGATGCGCTTGGAGTAGCTGCGCGCGGCAGCTTCCGCGACACCCATCTGCTGCGCCGCCGCGGCGAGTGTGCATCCGTCCGCAAGCAGCAGCGCCAGGCGCGCCTCCTGCGGCGTGAGGCCGAAGAGCTGCGCAACGAGCGCCTGGGACGAGTCGCGCGTCGGCTGCAGGGCCTCGAGCTTTTGTGCCAGGTCCGTGAGGTAGACGGCCACGCTGGGCGCATGCGTGCCCTGGTAGTAGCGGGCCTGCGTGACGGGATAGACCAGCAGTCCCAGCGGTTTTTCGCCAGGGGTGTCCAGGCGCACGAGCTCGCCGCGTCGTTCACGCCCGTCGCCGGCGCCTGCCGCCAGCGCGCGTTGCAGCGCACGGTCCAGTTCGCGGCGCCTGGCCGGGTCGGCGGGCCGCAGGCGGCCACGTGCAATCGCGATGTCGGGATGCGCGTCGATGATCGCGGCGGCCGCCTTGTTGACGCGCATGATCTCGAGGGCGCCGTCGAGCATTACGCTGCCCAGCACGAAGTGGTCGAGCGTGTCTTCGTACAGTGCGCGCTCGGCTTCCTGCCGTTTCTGCGCGGCGTACAGCCTGAGGGCGCGCTCCAGGTGCGGGTACAGCGTGCACAGCAGCCCGGTGTCGGCCGCATCGAAAGGTGCCGCGGATCGCAGCGGCCGCACGACGTCGATCCAGCAGCGCATCCCGCCCGGCTCCGCGAAGCAGGTTCTCAGGCACTTGCCGATATCGAGCAAGGCGAGGAAGTCGCCCATTTCCCGCGAAAGGCTCCCAGCGTCGATTTCCAGGATCTCGCCAGGCCGCATCAGTCCCAGGCGACCGGGGTCGTCATGCATGAACTGCTCGCGGTAAACCGTCTCCACCGCCTCCCAGTCCGTCGCGTCGTCGGCCTCCTGCGCCATCACCAGGGTATCGCCGACATCGCCCTGGGGATGGTGCAGCGTGATTGCGACATTGCGTGCAGCCAGCACGGTGCGCAGCCTCTCGGCAAAGCTGCGCCACGGTTCGGCTTCGAGCGCACCCTCGTAGATGGTGCCGACCAGCTCGAGCAGGGTCTCGGGGTCCAGCGGTATCTTGCGCGACGCGTCCATGGCTGGCAAGTCTACCGCGTCGCAACCGAAAAGGGCTCCGCGCGGGGGCCCTTTGACAATCAATGCCGTCGCGATTGATGCGGGTCGGCAGTGCTGTAGTCGCCATAAATGGCGACCCACACGCGATCAGAATTCCCAGGTCACGTCCATGCCGTAGCTGAGCGGCTCGCCGTACTGCGCCGTGACCGGCCCCAGCGACGAAAAGTTGATGCCGTAGGTGTTGTACTCCTCGTCGAGCAGGTTCTTCGCCCACAGCGCGGCGCGCAGCGTGCCGGAGGACAACTCGACGTTCTCGATGCCGAGACGGGCATTCACGATCGTGCGGTCACGCATGACGATGTCGTCGAAGATGTACGGGTAGGATCCACCCTCGATCTCGTAGGTGCCGCCCCACAGCGGCGAGGCGTAGGTCTCGTCCCGCCAGAGCACCTCGACGTGGGCCATGAAATCGGCCCAGTCCGTGCTCGCGAACACCCAATCGCCCACCAGCGAGAGCTGGTCGTCGGCCGCGTTCGTGCGCCGGGCGATGTCGTTGGTGTTGATGCAGGTGCCGAGGTAGGCGCCCGTGCCGCACCGCGCGGGATACTCGTCGAAGTCGCCGTCGAGATGCGCCCAGCTCGCCGACAGCAGCAGCTCGTCGAGCGGCGACCACTGCAGCTCGAGCTCCGAGCCCCAGCGCTCCGACTTGCCCGCGTTGCCCGTGAATGAGGTCGGCTGGCCGCTGTCGCTGACCTCGATCATCCCGACCTGCATGTCGTCGTAGGTGTAGGTGAAGATCGAGGCATTGACGCGCAGCCGGCCCGGCAACACGTCGGACTTCACGCCGAGTTCCCACTGCTCGACGGTCTCCTCCTCGACCGGGTTGTTGTAGATCTCGCCGTTGTAGCCACCGCTGCGGTAACCCGTGGACCAACGCAGGAACACGTTGGTGTCGTCGCTCAGCTGGTAGGCCATCGTAGCGTTGCCGGAATCGTTGCTGAAGTCCTGATCGAACTGGTCGCCGTAGGTCGGCACGGGCACCAGCTCGCCGGTGTAATCGAGGTTCACGCCCAGGTTCAGCGGGCTGCCGCTGAACA
>JAGPES010000177.1 GCA_018057015.1 Pseudomonadales bacterium
CGAGAACACCGACTGCAGGTCCTCGCGCTTGAGCAGGATGCGGTTGCCGAAGCGCGCCGCCAGCTGCGGGGCCTCGTCGACGGGGCTTTCGATGGCGACGTCGTATACGCGCGCCTCGAGGATGCGCTTGATGTAGGACTTCGGCATGGCGCGGAGGGCGTCCCGGAAGATTGGCGGGAACCCATGGTAATGAGCGCGCCCGCGCCGCGCCAGCCAAAGCCCCGCCACTATGACGGCTCGCGCTGTACCTCTGCGCGCGCGATCACTTAAGCTTGCCGCCCCACGGCAAGCTTTGGTTGCGGCAGCGATGAATAGCCAGGACGAACTGAAACAGGCGGCGGCCGGGGCCGCGTTCGCCTACGTGCGCGAGCGCCTCGAGGAGCGCACCGTGATCGGCATCGGCACCGGGTCCACGGCGAACCGCTTCATCGACCTGCTCGCGGGGCTGCGCGCGCGGATCACCGCCACCGTCGCCAGCTCGGAAGCCTCGGCCACGCGGCTGCGCAGTCACGGCCTGCCGGTGTTCGACCTGAACGTGGTGGACGGCATCGACATCTACGTCGACGGCGCCGACGAGGCCAACGCCGCGCTGCAGCTGGTCAAGGGCGGGGGGGCGGCGCTGACGCGCGAGAAGATCGTGGCGGCGGTGGCGCGCGAGTTCGTCTGCATCGCCGACGAGAGCAAGTTCGTGCCGGTGCTGGGCGGCTTCCCGCTGCCGGTGGAGGTGATCCCGATGGCGCGCAGCCACGTGGCGCGCGAACTGGTGAAGCTGGGCGGCAACCCGGTCTACCGCCAGGGTGTCACCACCGACAACGGCAACATCATCCTCGACGTCTACGATTTCGCGCTGCCCGAACCCCTGGCGACGGAGACGGCGATCAACAACATCGTGGGCGTGGTCACCAACGGCATCTTCGCGCACCGCCCCGCGGACCTGCTGCTGCTGGCGGGCAGGAACGGGGTGCGGGAGCTGCGCGCGTGATCATGGGGCCATGCCCGGCGCACATGTCGGCATAAATGCCGACCCACATCAATTACACGATCTCCGCGTGCACCAGCACCAGGCCCTTCAGCTCGGCCGTGATGCGGTCGCCGGGCAGCAGCGGACCCACGCCGGCGGGGGTGCCGGTGAGCAACACGTCTCCGGGCCACAGGCTGAACCGGCGGCTCGCGTGGCACAGCAGCTCGATGATCGGTGTCAGCATCTGCGCGCTGCTGCCGTGCTGGCGCCGGCGCCCGTTCACCACCAGCCGCGTCTCCAGCGCCGCCAGGTCCAGCGCCGGGTCGGGCGCCACGAAGGGCGACAGCGGGCAGGCGCCATCGAAGCCCTTGGCGATCTCCCAGGGATGGGCCTTCGCCTTCAGCGCATCCTGCCGCTCGCGCAGCGTGAGATCGATCGCCAGTCCGAGACCGGCGATCGCGGCCCAGGCCTGCTCGGGGGTTGCCGCGCGCAGCTCGCTGCCTATCAGCAGCGCGATCTCGAGCTCGTGGTGCACCGCGCCACACCCGGCCGGAATACGCAGCTGCGGCGCCATGTCGACCACCGCCGAGGGCGGCTTGATGAACAGCAGCGGCACCTCGGGCACCGCGTTGCCGAGCTCGGCGGCGTGCGCGGCGTAGTTGCGCCCGACGCACACCACCTTGCCCACCGGCAAATCGATGCGCTCGCCGCCAACACGGGCGTGGCAGTAGCCGCCGCTGCCGATCATCGGGCGCGCCAGCCGCGGGTCGGCCGTGAACAGCCTGCGCCGGCGCTGGTGGTGCTTGCGGTCGTTGAACTGCGCGAAGCGCGCGGCGAAACGCGCCCGCGCCGCATCCGAGCGCTGTCGCAGCTCGACGAGCATGCGCTCGATCAGCGCGAGGTAGACCGCATCCGGCTCGCCGGAATCCACGACACGGGCGCGCAGATCACACAGCATCGCGGCGTGCGCGTGGAAGTCCTGGTAGTCGCCGAGCACGTTCTGCAGCTTGCGCAGGCGGCGCACCATGTCGGGCAGCTCGGCGGCATCGAAAGCGCCGGCATACATTTCCATCTGGTAGCGCAGGCGCTTGCAGCGCTTGCGCAGCTCGTGCAGGTGCTCGGGCGGAGAGGTCTCGTCGATGGACTTGCCGAGCCTGCGCACGCGGCGGTAGCTGCGCCACAGCGCGGCCCGGGCCGTGGGCAGGTCGGGCCATCCGGGCGCGGCGACCGGGAGTTCGCCCAGCGCCTGCAACCGCGTGACCAGCGCGTGGGCACGCCGGCTGCGCAACGAACCCAGCAACTGGCGCCGCGCGCTGCTGCGCAGCCGCCCCAGGTCGGCACGCAGGCGGCGCAGCGCGCGCGTATCGCCCTCCCCGTCCGGTCCCAGGTATTCACCCAGCCGGTGCTGGAACACGTCGAGATCGCGCAGCCCGCCGCCGCGGCCCGCGAGCCAGCGACACTCCGCGACCAGCTCCACGGCGTCTGCCAATGGCAGGGCTCCGCGCAGCGCCATGAACCCGGTGCGTATGCGCCGCAGCTCGACGCGAAACTGGTGCAGCACCTCGATGTCGGCGTCGTGCTCGACCCGCGGCAGCAGGGCATGCAGCCGGTGGGCACTGGCTCCCAGATAGGCGGCTACGGTGCGACGTTCGCGCTCGAGGACTGGGTGCAACATGGGCTGACCGGGTTGCGCTGGGGCGACGATGGTAACAGAGCCCACGGCCCGATCGTGAGCGCGGGCTAGCCTTTCTTCGGGTAATCGAAATCCCAGCGCACCGGCCTGGCGCTGGCGATGCCCGCCCAGTCGCGCACCTCGTAGTCCAGGCACAGCACGCCGCAGGTGGGCACGTTGTCGATGCGCGCCCCGGGGCAGAGCTGGGCGACCAGCGCGGTGATCTCGGGGTTGTGACCAACCATCATCACCGTGTCGACGCCCGGCGGCAGCGCGCGGATCTGCGCCAGCCACACGCGCGGGCTGGCCTCGTACAGCGCGTCGACAATGGCGATGTCCGCCTCCGCGTAGCCGAACACCCCGGCCATCAGTTTCGCGGTGGCGTGCGCGCGCCGCGCGCCGCTCGCGACGATCAGCTGCGGACGGACTCCGCGCGCCTCCAGGCGCCTGGCCATCTCGGGGGCGTTGCGTTCACCGCGCCCGTTCAGCGGGCGGTCGAAATCGCGCTGGTCCGGATCGGCCCAGCTCGACTTGGCGTGACGGACGATGATCAGTTGCTTCATGGGAACACCCCGGAACCGGCTGCCGTGCTGGCGCGGCGATTATCGCCGCTGCGCACCTTGCTTTACAGCCGCCGGCAATGCCGCTATCAATGGCCGATGCTGCGCTTCATCCTCGGACGCCTCTGCTACGGGCTGCTCACCGTCTGGTTCATCGCGACCGCGACCTTCGCCGGCATGCACGCCGTGCCCGGTGATCCACTGCTCGATGCGCGCGCCGTGCCCCCCGAGATCCGCCGCAACCTCGAGGCGCGCTACGGCATCGACCAGCCGCTGCCGCTGCAGTACCTGCGCTACCTCGGCAACATGGCGCGCGGCGATTTCGGCGTCTCGTTCACGCAGCAGAACCGCGAGGTGAACGACATCATCCGCGAGCACTTCCCCGTCTCGGCGCTGCTCGGCGTGCTCGCCATCGGCTTCGCGGCGCTGGGCGGCGTGTTCTGGGGCGTGATCACGGCACGCACCGCGGGGCGCTGGCCCGACGCGGTCGTGATGTTCCTGGTGGTGCTGTGCATCTCGGTACCGGGCTTCGTGCTCGCCGCGCTGGCGCAGCTCGCGCTGCTGCGCCTGAACGCCTGGGCAGGCATCTCGCTGCTGCCGGTGGCCGGCTGGGGCAGCCTCGCCCACATGCTGGCGCCCGCGATGGTGCTGGGGCTCGGCACCATGGCCTTCCTGACGCGGCTGATGCGCACCTCGATGCTCGAGGTGCGCGGCGCCGACTTCGTGCGCACGGCGCGCGCCAAGGGGCTGTCGCCCGCGCGCATCCTGCTGCGCCACCAGCTGCCGAACGCGATCCTGCCGGTGATCACGGTGCTGGGCCCCGCGATCGCGACCATCGCCACCGGCGGCTTCGTGGTGGAACTGGTGTTCGCGATCCCGGGCCTCGGGCGCTACTTCGTGCAGGCGGTGCAGCAGCTCGACTACACCGTGATCATGGGCACCACGGTCTTCTACGGCGCTTTCCTGGTGTTCATGGTGATCCTCGTGGACATCGCCTACGGGCTGGTGGATCCGCGCATCCGTGTGGCGCAGGGCGGCTGATGCGCCCGGGCACGCGCCGGATCCGCGCGCGATGAGCAGCCAGGTCCCGCTCGCGGGCGATTTCCTGCCGCTCGCCGCCGCGCCGGCGCCGCCGGCCGCGGTGCAGGCATCGCCCTCGTACTGGCAGCACGCGTGGGCGCGCCTGCGCGCCGACCGGCGCGCCACCGCCTCGCTCGTCGTGATCGCGATCCTGATCATCGGCGCACTCGCCGGCCCGTGGCTGTGGCGCGTGGACCCGGCGCTGCAGCGCCTCGACGAGGCCTCGCGCCCGCCGGGCCTGGGGCGCAGCGCGCTGCTGGTCGCGGATCCGGAGCCCGCCGCGGCGACACCCTGCGCGGCGCGAGCGACCGGCGCCCTGACGGTGTGCGCCACGCCCCACACCGCGGCGGTGCGCCTGGCCTGGCGGCCCGTGGCGGGGGCAGACGGCTACGCGGTGTATCGCCACGAGCTCGCGCCGCGCGACGACGAGGATCTCGGCGTACCGCTCGGCGAGGTCGCCGCGCCGGCATTCGAGGACCGGCTCGGGCTGGAAGCGCGCCGCTACTGGTACTCCGTGGTGCCGCTGCGCGCGGCGCGCGAAGCGGGCCGCGCGATCACGGTGGGGGTGGAGCCGCGGCAGGCGATAGCGTGGTCGGCGGCGCTGCGCCGCGGGCTGCTGCCGGCGGGTGCCGGCCATGAGCGCATCGGCACCGGGGTGCAGCTGCCGGCGCACCCGCTCGGCACGGATTACCTGGGGCGCGACATCCTCGCGCGCATCATCCACGGCGCCCGCACCTCGCTGTTCATCGGCATCGTGGCGCCGCTGCTGTTTGTGCTGGCCGGCCTGCTCTACGGGGGGCTCTCGGGCTACCTCGGCGGGCGCATCGACAACGCGATGATGCGGCTGGCGGATTTCGTGGTCGCGCTGCCCTTCCTGCTGTTCATGATCCTGTTCAAGGTGGCCTTCGGCATCCGCCCCGGCGAAAGCGGCGTGATGCCGATGCTGCTCGCGATGGTGCTGCTCGGCTGGCCCGCCTCGGCGCGCCTGGTGCGCGGGCAGGTGCTGGCGATACGCAACGAGCCCTACGTGCAGGCCGCGCGCCTGATGGGCGCCGGCACGCCCTACCTGATCCTGCGCCACATGGTACCGAACGTGCTGGGGGTGCTGCTGGTGACGCTGTCCTTCGCGATCCCGAGCGCGATCTTCACCGAGGCCTTCCTGTCGTTCATCGGCCTCGGCGTGGTGCCGCCGGTGCCGTCCTGGGGCTCGCTGTGCAACGACGGCATCCGCAGCATGCTGGCGCATCCGCACGAGCTGGCGGTGCCGGCCGCCTTCATCAGCATCACGGTGCTGGCCTTCAACCTGCTCGGCGACGGGCTGCGCGATGCGCTCGACACGCGCACGGGGCCGGCATGAGCCCGGACGCGGTGCCGCCGGTGCTGGCGGTGGACGGACTGGAGGTGGAATTCACCACGCGCGCGGGCACGGTGCGCGCGGTGCGCGGCGCGAGCTACGCGGTCGCGAGCGGGCGCACGCTCGCCGTGGTGGGCGAGTCCGGCTGCGGCAAGTCGGTGACGCTGCAGGCCGTCATGGGCCTGGTCGACTCGCCGCCCGGGCGGATCGCGGCGGGCTCGGCCCGCCTGCTCGGGCGCGAGCTGGTCGGGCTTCCGGCGCGCGAGCTCGATCGCCTGCGCGGCGCCACGGTCGGCATGATCTTCCAGGACCCGATGAGCGCGCTGAACCCGCTGATGCGCGTCGGCGAACAGATTGCGGAACCGCTGGTCGCGCACCGCGGCATGAGCCGGCGCGCGGCGCTCGCGCGCGCCGTGGAGCTGCTGGAGCGCACGCGCATCCCGGCGGCGCGCGAACGCGCGCGCCAGTACCCCTTCGAGTTCTCGGGCGGCATGCTGCAGCGCGTGATGATCGCGATCGCGCTCGCCTGCAGGCCCGCGCTGCTGATCGCCGACGAGCCGACCACCGCGCTGGACGTCACGGTGCAGGACCAGGTGCTCGGCCTGATGCAGGAGATCCAGCGCGAGGACGGCATGGCCATCGTGCTGGTCACGCACGACCTCGGCGTGGTCGCGCGCATGGCCGACGACGTGGCCGTGATGTATGCCGGGCGGGTGGTGGAGCATGGCGCGGTGGACGACATCTTCTACCGCCACGCCCATCCCTACAGCGCCGGGCTGCTGCAGGCGCTGCCGGGCGCGGCGCGCGACAGGGGGCAGCCGCTGCAACCGATCCCCGGGAGCCCGCCCGACCTGCGCACGCCGCCGCCGGGCTGCGCCTACGCCGCGCGCTGCCCGCGCGCGATGCGTATCTGCACCCGCCTCGAGCCGCCCGAATTCGCGCTCGCTGCCGGCCACGGCGCACGCTGCTGGCTGCACCATCCCGCCGCGGCCGGCGGCGCGACGACCGCGCCAGGGGCGGCGCGATGAAGCCGCTGGTGGAGATCCGCGGGCTCCACACCCATTTCCGCACCGCGCGCGGGCAGACCGTGCGCGCGGTCGACGGCGTCTCGCTCGCGATCGCGCGCGACACCGTCACCGGGCTGGTCGGGGAGAGCGGCTCGGGCAAGTCCACGCTGGGCAAGACCCT
>JAGPES010000178.1 GCA_018057015.1 Pseudomonadales bacterium
TGCCACGCTGCAGGGCGGGCTGGAGCGCCTGGCCGAGGCGATGCGCTCGGCCTCGCGCCTGGTCGGTATCGGCTCGCCGCGCGCGAGCCTGGAGGCGAACTTCGCGCTGCGCCACCTGGTGGGCGAGACCAACTATTCGACCGGCGTGGACGCCACCGAGGCGGCGCTGCTCGCGCGCGCGCTCGACATCCTGCGCACCGGCGCCGCGCGCACGCCCTCGCTGCGCGAGATCGAGAGTTTCGATGCGATCCTGGTGCTCGGCGAGGACGTCACGCAGACCGCGCCGCGCATCGCGCTGGCGCTGCGCCAGGCCGTGCGCGGCCAGGCCACCGCGCTCGCCGCCGCGAAGAAGATATCCGCCTGGCAGGCCGAGGCAATCGCCACCATCGGGCAGAAGGAACGCAACCCGCTGTTCATCGCCAGCGTCGACGCCACGCGCCTCGACGATGCCGCGCGCGCCACCTGGCGCGGCACGCCGGCGCGCATCGCCGCGCTCGGCTCGGCGGTGGCGCGCGCGCTGGACGCCGCGGCACCAGCCACCCCGGCCGACGCGGAAATCGATGCCTTCGCCGCCGGGATCGCCGCGGCACTCGCCGGCGCGAGGAAGCCGCTGATCGTCTCCGGCACCGGGCTGCGCTCGGGGGCCATCCTCGATGCCTGCGCCAACATCGTCGTGGCGCTGCAGGCACGCGGGCAGGAGCCCGCGCTGACGCTCGCGCTGCCCGAAGCCAACAGCATGGGTGTCGCGATGCTCGGGGGCAACGCCCTCGAGACCGCGCTGGCCGGTGTCGACGCGGGCAGCGTGCTGGTGGTGCTGGAGAACGACCTCTACCGCCGCGCCGATGCCGCGCTGGTCGACGCCGCACTGGCGCGCGCGCACTGCGTGGTGGTGATCGACCACCAGCTCACCGCCACCGGCGAGCGCGCCCACCTCTTGCTGCCGGCCGCGAGTTTCGCCGAGGGCGACGGCACGCTGGTCAGCAACGAGGGCCGCGCGCAGCGCTACTTCCAGGTCTACGACCCTGGCTACTACAACCTCGCCACGCAGGTCCGCGAGAGCTGGCGCTGGCTGGCCGCCATCCAGAGCGCGGAGAACCGCGTGCCGGTGGAGTGGGAGACACTGGACCAGATCACCGCGGCCTGCGCACGCGAGAACCCCGCGCTCGCCGGCATCGTCGCCGCCGCGCCGGGGGCCGACACCCGCGTGCACGGGCGGCGCGTGGCGCGCCAGCCCGCCCGCTATTCCGGGCGCACCGCGATGCGCGCCGACATCTCGGTGCACGAGCCGCGCGCCTCGCAGGATCCCGACAGCGCGCTCGCCTTCTCGATGGAAGGCTACGGCGGCCCCGACGAGCCCGGCCCGCTGGTGCCCTTCGCGTGGAGCGCGGGCTGGAACTCGCCGCAAGCCTGGAACAAGTTCCAGGCCGAGGTCGGCGGCCACCTGCTCCACGGCGATCCCGGCGTGCGCCTGATCGAGCCGGCCGCGAGCGCCGGCTATGTGGCGGTCGCCACCGCCGCCGCGAGCGATCTCGCGGTCGCGCCGCTGCACCACCTCTTCGGCAGCGAGGAGCTCTCGGCGCGCGCGCCGGTGACCGCGCAGAACGTGCCCGCGCCCTACGTGGCGCTGCATCCGCGCGAAGCCGGACGTCGCGGCCTCGGCGCCGGCGCCACCGTGCGCGTCAGCGTCGGCGCGGTGCGGATAGAGGCGCCGCTGGCGCTGCGTGAATCCCTCAGCGAGGGCGTCGTCGGCATCCCCGCCGGGCTGCCGGGCCAGGCCTTCGCCTTTGTCGCCGCCACCGCCAGCATCAGCAGCGGGGGGGCGTCATGAGTTTGCTCTCGCCCGAACTGGCCGCCGTGCTGTGGGCCGTCGCGAAGGCGGTGATCATCCTGCTGGCGGCGGTGATATTCGCCGCCTACCTCAGCTTCATCGAACGCCGCGTGCTGGCGCTGTGGCAGGACCGCTACGGCCCGAACCGCGTCGGTCCCTTCGGCATCTGGCAACTGCCGGCCGACGTGGTGAAGATGCTGTTCAAGGAGGACTGGATCCCGCCCTTCGCCGACAAGCTGACGTTCCTGGTCGCGCCGGTGATCGCAATGAGCGCGCTGTTCATCTCGTACATCATCATCCCGGTCACGCCGACGTGGTACGTGGCGGACTTCGACATCGGCATCCTGTTCTTCTTCGCCATGGCGGGGCTCGCGGTCTACGCGGTGCTGTTCGCCGGCTGGTCCAGCAACAACAAGTACTCGCTGCTCGGCGGCCTGCGCTCGGCCGCGCAGACCGTTAGCTACGAGGTGTTCATGGGGCTGTCGCTGATGGGCGTGGTGGCGCAGACCGGCTCGTTCAACATGCGCGAGATCGTCGAGGCGCAACGCGATCTGTGGTTCATCGTGCCGCAATTCCTCGGCTTCTGCACCTTCGCGCTCGCGGGCATCGCCGTCACGCACCGCAGCCCCTTCGACCTCCCGGAAGCCGAGCAGGAACTCGCCGCCGGCTACCACACGGAGTACGCCGGGATGAAATGGGCGATGTTCTTCGTAGGCGAGTACATCGGCATCGTGGTGCTGTCCTCGCTGCTCGCCACGCTGTTCCTCGGCGGCTGGCTCGGGCCGGGGCCGGACTGGCTGGCGCCGCTGTGGTTCGTGGCGAAGACGCTGGTCTTCGTGATGCTGTTCATCCTGGTGCGCGCCGCGCTGCCGCGCCCGCGCTACGACCACCTGATGACGGCGGGCTGGATGGTCTGTCTCCCGATCACGCTGCTGAACCTGCTGGTGACCGGCGCCGTGCTGCTGGCCAGGGGCTGAAAACATGAACCTGTTACTGAAAATCCTCTCCGGTATCGGCACCAACCTGCGCAGCATGTGGATGATCTTCGCGCGCGCCACGCGCGCGCGCGCCACGATCCAGTATCCCGAGCAGGCGGTATACCTGCCGCCGCGCTACCGCGGGCGCATCGTGCTGACGCGCGACCCGGACGGCGAGGAGCGCTGTGTCGCCTGCAACCTGTGCGCCGTGGCCTGCCCGGTCGGCTGCATCGCGCTGCAGAAGGCCGAGCGCGACGACGGCCGCTGGTACCCGGAGTTCTTCCGCATCAATTTCTCGCGCTGCATCTTCTGCGGCATGTGCGAGGAGGCCTGCCCCACGACCGCGATCCAGCTCACGCCGGACTTCGAACTGGCAGAGTACAAGCGCCAGGACCTGGTGTACGAGAAAGGGGACCTGCTGATCGCGGGCACCGGCAAGAACCCCGAGTACAATTTCTACCGCGTCGCGGGCATGGCAATCGCGGGCAAGCCCAAGGGCGCCGCGCAGGACGAAGCCCGGCCCATCGACGTCCGGACGCTGCTGCCATAGGGGGTTGGACACGATGGAGCTGACTTTCTACACCTGCGCCCTGGTCGCGATCCTCGCGACGCTGCGCGTCGTGACCAATTCCAACCCCGTGCACGCGCTGCTCTACCTCGTGGTCTCGCTGCTGGCGGTGGCGGGGATCTTCTTCGCGCTGGGCGCGCCGTTCGCGGGCGCGCTCGAGGTGATCGTCTACGCCGGCGCCATCATGGTGCTGTTCGTGTTCATCGTGATGATGCTGAACCTCGGCCCCGAGACCACGGCGCAGGAACGGCTGTGGCTGAAACCGGCGACCTGGATCGGGCCGATGCTGCTCTCGGCGCTGCTGCTCGCTGCCCTGCTGTTCGCGCTGCAGGGCGCAGACGCTCCCGCGGGTGCCGTGACGGTCGGCCCCAAGGCCGTCGGCATCGCGCTGTTCGGCCCCTACGTGCTCGCGGTCGAGCTCGCCTCGCTGCTGCTGCTGGGTGCGCTGGTCGCGGCGTACCACCTGGGCCGCGACGACCACCGCTGAGAGCCGGGAACAACAGATGAGGGAATCGCGCCATGATTGAAGCCGCATCGGTCCCGCTGGAGCACGCCCTCGCGCTGGCGGCCGTGCTGTTCTGCACCGGCCTCGCGGGCCTGATGGTGCGGCGCAACTTCCTGTTCATGCTCATGTGCCTGGAAATCATGACCAACGCCGTGGCGCTCGCCTTCGTCGCCGCCGGCAGCCGCTGGGCGCAACCCGACGGCCAGGTCATGTTCATCATGGTGCTGACGCTGGCGGCCGCGGAAGCCTCGATCGGACTCGCGCTGCTGCTGCAGCTCTATCGCCGCTTCCATACCCTCGATATCGACGTAGTCAGCGAGATGCGCGGATGAGCTTCCTCCATCTCACCTTCCTCGCGCCGCTGGCCGGCTACCTGCTGCTCGCCTTCTCGCGCGGGCGCCTGGGCGAGAACGCCGCTGCCTGCATCGGCGCCGGCGCCGTGGGCGTGAGCGCACTGGTCACGGCCCTGGCCGCCTCGCAGTTCACCACGCCGGTCACGCAGGTGCTGTGGACCTGGATGCACGTCGGGGACTTCGCGCCGCGCTTCGCGCTGTACCTCGACGGGCTCTCGCTGACCATGCTCGGCGTGGTCACCGGGGTCGGCTTCCTGATCCACGTGTTCGCGTCGTGGTACATGCGCGGCGAGGAAGGCTACTCGCGCTTCTTCGCCTACATGAACCTGTTCATCGCCAGCATGGTCGTGCTGGTGCTGGCCGACAACCTCGTGTTCCTCTACCTCGGCTGGGAAGGGGTGGGCATCTGCTCCTACCTGCTGATCGGCTTCTACTACCGCACCGTCGCGAACGGCAACGCCGCGATCAAGGCCTTCCTGGTCACGCGCGTCGGCGACGTGTTCATGGCCATCGGCCTGTTCATCCTGCTGTCGCAGCTCGGCACGCTAGACATCCAGCAGCTGCTCGCACTCGCGCCGCAGCGCTTCGTCAGCGGCGACCCGCTGATCGTCATGGCGACGCTGATGCTGCTGGGCGGCGCGGTCGGCAAGTCGGCGCAGCTGCCGCTGCAGACCTGGCTCGCCGACGCCATGGCCGGCCCGACGCCGGTCTCGGCGCTGATCCACGCCGCCACCATGGTGACCGCGGGCGTGTACCTGATCGCGCGTACACACGGCCTGTTCGAGCTCGCGCCGGACGTGCTGGAACTGGTCGGCGCGGTGGGCGCCGTGACGCTGCTGATCGCCGGGCTCTGCGCCGTGGTGCAGACCGACATCAAGCGCGTGCTGGCATACTCGACCATGAGCCAGATCGGCTACATGTTCCTCGCGCTCGGCGCCGGCGCGTATTCAGCAGCGATCTTCCACCTGATGACGCACGCCTTCTTCAAGGCGCTGCTTTTCCTCGCCGCCGGCGCCGTGATCGTCGCCTGCCACCACGAGCAGAACATCTTCCGCATGGGCGGCCTGCGCAAGCGCCTGCCGCTCGAATACGCGAGCTTCCTCGTGGGCGGCGGCGCGCTTTGCGCCCTGCCCTTCGTGACGGCGGGATTTTTCTCCAAGGACGAGATCCTCTGGGCCGAGTACACGACCGGGCACCAGTTCCTGTTCCTGGCCGGGGTGGCGGGCGCATTCCTGACCTCGCTCTACACCTTCCGCCTGATCTTCACGGTATTCCACGGCGAGCAACGCATCGAAGCGCACGCCGGCCGCGGCCTCGCCTACGGCGTGCCGCTGCTCGCGCTGCTCGTGCTGTCCACCGGCGTCGGCGCGATGATTCATCCCCCACTCGCCGAGGTCCTGCCGGCGCTCAGGGGACAGGCCGCTGAGGGCGAGCGCCACTTCGTGGAAATACTCGCGGCCGCCATCGGCATCGCGGGCATCGCGATCGCGGCAGCGCTGTTCCTCGGCAAGCGCACGCTGGTCACCGGGGTCGCGAACAGCGCCGTGGGCCGCTTCGTCGGCAACTGGTGGCTGAACGCCTTCGGCTTCGACGCGCTGTACGACGCGCTGTTCGTGCGTCCGTTCCTGTTCCTTGCGCGTTCCGGGCGCCGCGATGCGCTCGACGGCACGATCGGCCTGCTGCCGGTCGCCGTGCGTGCGCTGAACCGCCTGGCAGTACGGCCGCAGACCGGAAAGCTGCGCTGGTACGTGGCCTCGATCGCGCTGGGGGCGGTGCTGGTGCTGGGTGTCGTCGTGATCAACCTCCTCTAAGGAAGCACTCGGCCCATGCTGCTCGCCTGGCTGATACTCATCCCGATCCTGGGCGGCCTGCTGTGCTGGCAGACCGACCGCTTCGGCAACCTGCCGCGATGGATCGCGCTCGGCGCCATGACCGCGGTCTTCGCGCTGTCGCTCGAGCTCTGGGTGAGCGGCGACTACAGCCTGGCGCACGGCATCCACGACGCTCCGCAGTGGCAGATGGAATTCGCGATGCCGTGGATCCCCAGCCTCGGCATCAGCATCCACCTCGGCGTCGACGGCCTGTCGCTCGCGCTGATCGTGCTCACCGGCTTCCTCGGCGTCCTGTCGGTGCTGTGCTCCTGGCGCGAGATCCAGCGCCGCACCGGCTTCTTCCACCTGAACCTGCTGTGGATCCTCGGCGGCGTGATCGGGGTGTTCCTCGCGCTCGACCTGTTCCTGTTCTTCCTGTTCTGGGAAATGATGCTGGTGCCGATGTACTTCCTGATCGCGCTGTGGGGACACCGCGCCGCGAGCAGCAAGTCGCGCATCTCCGCGGCCACCAAGTTCTTCATCTACACCCAGGCCTCGGGCCTGGTGATGCTGCTGTCGATCCTCGGGCTGGCGTTCGCGCATTTCGACGCCACCGGCGTGCTCAGCTTCGACTACGAGACACTGCGCGGCACGCAACTGCCCGCCACGCTGGAGTTCTTGCTGATGCTCGGCTTCTTCGTCGCCGTCGCGGTCAAGCTGCCGATCGGGCCGCTGCACGCCTGGCTGCCGGACGCGCACTCGCAGGC
>JAGPES010000179.1 GCA_018057015.1 Pseudomonadales bacterium
GGCCAGCCCCACCGCGCCCTTCATGCCGCCGGTACGGGCGCGGCTCACGTGACACACCACGCCCTCGACCGCGGGATCGCGGAACGAATCGATGCAGATCTTGTCGTTGGGCCCCAGCACCTTGAACACCGTCGAGACGCAACCCACTTCGTCGGCGCCGGCGTGTGCGGCGATGACGCAGAGCAGGGCGGCAACAGGCAGGCGGGAATGTTTCATGGCATCGCTCCTGTGGCATTCGTTGAACGGTGCACAGCCTAACATCCGGTCGCGGGCATGGCCCGCTCCTACAAATTCGCAGGCGTGGTGCTTCGAAACATCCGGTCGCGGGCATGGCCCGCTCCTACAAATTCGCAGGCGTGGTGCTTCGAAACATCCGGTCGCGGGCATGGCCCGCTCCTACAAATTCGCAGGCGTGGTGCTTCGAAACATCCGGTCGCGGGCATGGCCCGCTCCTACAAATTCGCGGAAGCGCTGGTGAGAACTTTGTAGGAGCGGGCCATGCCCGCGACCCATCGCACTGCCGGCCCCGGCGCCGCCGGCGTATTGATCGGCGCGACGCGCGGCCACAGAATGCGCGCGTCAACCCGATCGCAGGTGCCCGATGCCCGACGCGAACACCGGGCTCGCCGCGAGCGGCAGCGCCCAACCCCATGCCAGGCCCCGGCCCGGACTGCTCTCCGGACGAATCCCGACCGGCATCCGCATGTGCAGCGTGCTGGTGCTGCTGTTCAGCATCTCGCTGGTGCCGCCGGCGCTGGTGGCGGTGCAGTTCGGCGAAACGCAGGTGCACACATTCCTCAACGCCATGCTGGCACTGGTCGCGGCGGGGGTCGGCGGACTGCTGGCCACGCGACACAACTCCACGCCGCTGCGCCAGCGCGACGGCTTCCTGGTGGTGGTGCTGTTCTGGGTGGTGTTCGCGGCCTGCGGTGCCGTGCCCTTCGTCATGGATCCCGGCATCCACCTGCGACTGGTCGACGCGATGTTCGAGTCGGTCTCCGGCATCACCACCACCGGCGCTTCGGTGCTGAGCGGCCTCGACGCGCAGCCGCGCAGCATCATCTACTACCGCGCGCAGCTGAATTTCCTCGGCGGCCTCGGCATCGTGGTGCTCGCCATGGCGCTGCTGCCCTACCTGGGCGTGGGTGGCGCCAAGCTCTACCAGTCGGAAACCCCCGGCCCGATGAAGGAAGACCGCATGACGCCGCGGCTCGCCGACACCGCGAAGAGCCTGTGGCTGATCTACTCCGGGATCACGCTGGTCTGCGCCCTGGCCTACCACCTGGCCGGCGTGCCGTGGTTCGACGCGGTGTGCTACGCGATGTCGACCATCTCCCTCGGCGGCTTCTCGACCCACGACGCCAGCCTCGGCTACTACGACAGCGCGGCGGTGGAGATCGTGGGCGGCACCTTCTTCCTGCTCGCGGCCGCGAACTTCGCGCTGTATTTCCGCATGATCCAGTCGCGCAGCCTCCGCCCGTGGCTGAACGACGTGGAGTTCCGCTTCTTCCTGTCGGTGTTTGCGATCGTCGCGGCAATAACCATCGTGTCACTGTGGGCGGCCGGCACATTCCCCGCCCACGAGTCCGCCTACCACGGCTTCTTCCAGGCCGCGTCGGTGATGACCGGCAACGGCATGAACACCGTGGGCTACCCCGGCTGGCCCGCCGCCGTGGTGATGCTGCTGATCGTCTCGAGCTTCTTCGGCGGCTGCGTCGGCTCGACCTCGGGCGCGATCAAGGCCATGCGCTTCCTGCTGCTTTTTCGCGAGGTCAAGCGCGAGATCATGCAGCTCATCCACCCCCACGCGCAGCTCTCGGTGCGACTCGCCCGGCGCAGCGTGCCGGACTCCGCGGTGCAGGCGGTGGTCACCTTCGTCAGCCTCTACATCATCAGCGCCTTCGCGTTCACGCTGCTGCTCACCTTCACGGGACTCGATCCGCTCACCGCCTTCGCCACCACGGCGGGTTGCCTCAACAACATGGGCATCGGCTACGGCGACACGGGCGGCGGTTTCGGCGGCATCAACGACGCGGCGAAGTGGATCATGTCGGTGGCCATGATCTGGGGCCGCCTCGAGGTGTTGCCGGTGCTGGTGATCCTGTCGCGCAGCTACTGGCGTTATTGAATTGTGGGTCGGCCTGTGGGTTGCCCTGTGGGTTGCCCTGTGGGTCGCCATTGATGGCGACTGCAGCATCCGGGGAGGCACAAGTCGGCATAAATGCCGACCCACATAGCAGCATCCGGGGAGGCACAAGTCGGCATAAATGCCGACCCACAGGAATGGCGGCCTACTGGTCCTTCAGGGCGGCCTCGATGGCGACCGGGTCGAAACCCTCGATCACGCGCTCGCCGATCATCACCACCGGCACTCCCTGTGCGCCGCTGGCGTAGAAGGCCGCGCGCGTTTCCTGCGTGGCGTTGACGTTGTGCTCGATGTAGGCGATGCCGCGTGCCTCGAGGTAGACGCGCAATACCTTGCAGAACGGGCAGGAGGGCGTGGTGAAGATCTCCACGCGCGGCGCGGCGGCAGCGGTCGGGGTGTCGTTGGCGGCGGGCACGAGGGCGGGCAGCAGCGCGGTGCCGAGCAGCGCGACCAGCAGCGCAGCGGGCAACGCGTGGCGCCGTGGAGCGGGCATACGTTCAGGCCCCGACCGTGTCGGGGTACGCGGCGCCTGCCGCAGGCGGGCCGCTGTGGAAGCGGAACTGCGTGTCCTCGGCCTCGATCAGCTGGCGCTCGCGCTCGGCGAAGAGCTCGATGCGCGGCGCGATGTCGGCGCCGTCGGCGGCCTTGCGCGCCGCGGCGAGGTAGTCGCGGAAGTGGCGCGACTCCGAGCGCAGCAGCGAGCGGTAGAAGTGCGCGAGCTCCGCGTCGAGATGCGGCGCCAGCCGCGCGAAGCGCTCGCAGGAGCGCGCCTCGATGAAGGCGCCGGCGATAAGCGTGTCGACGAGGCGCGCCGGCTCGTGCGTGCGCACCAGCTCGCGCAGGCCCTGCGCGTAGCGCGCCGCGTCGATGCGGCGGTACGCGATGCCGCGCGCGCGCATCAGCTTCAGCACCTGCTCGAAATGCCGCAGCTCCTCGCGCGCCAGCCGCGACAGGCTGGCGAGGAAATCGACGTCGCCGGAATAGCGGAACATCAGGTTGAGCGCCGTGCTCGCGGCCTTCTTCTCGCAGTTGGCGTGGTCGATCAGCAGCAGTTCCTGCTGCGCCAGCGCGGCCTCGACCCACGCATCGGGCGTGGCGCAGCGCAGGAATTCCAGCACCGGCGCCAGCTCAGTTGACCGCATGCGGCACCGCGAGGCGGAAGGCGGGAATGGGCACGCTGAACTCGCGCCCGTCGTCGCGCACCATGCGGTAGCTGCCTTGCATGGTGCCCACCGCGGTCTCGAGCATCGCGCCGCTGGTGTACTCGAAGGATTCGCCCGGCGGGATGCGCGGCTGCGCGCCCACCACGCCCAGCCCGCGCACTTCCTGGCGGCGCTCGTTGCCGTCGGTGATGATCCAGTGGCGGCTGATCAGCTGCGCGTGCTCGTTGCCGCGGTTGCTGATCGTGATGTGGTAGGCGAAGGCGTAGCGCGAGGCGGCGGGGTCGGAGCTCTCCGCGCGGTATTCGCAGCGCACCGTGACCTCGATGTTCTCGTTCATGGCTCGCGCTCTGCCGATTGATCTTCCGCGGGTTCGGCTTCCGCGGGTTCGTCTTCCGTGGGTTCGACTTCGGTCGAACATTCCCCTCCACCCGCCGTCCGGCTGAAGCCGGACCCGCATCCAAGCGCCGCCAGCGCGGGCACCTCGCGCACGTGGATGGCCTCGACGCCGGCGCCCTCCAGGATGTCGGAGATCACCACCACCTTGTCGCCGGCGCGGAATCCCTCGCGCTGCACCAGGATGGCGAAGGCGCTGGCGAGCGTCTTCTCGGGATCGGTGCTGAAGTTGCTGCGGTAGGCGCAGACGCCGCGGTTCAGCGCCAGCAGGCGGCGCGTGCGCGAATCGTTGGTGAAGGCGTAGATCACGGACGTGTGCGGATGGCAGTTGGTCACGTAGTTCGCCATGCGTCCGCGCCGCGTGATCACCACGATGCCCCGCGCGGATATCAGCTCCGCGAGATGCACCGCGCTCGCCGCCAGGCTCTGCTTCTGTTCCGCGAGCACGAGCTTCTCGGTGAAGCGCAGCCCGCGGTGGGGCTCGACCGCGCGGCAGATGCGGTCGAGGTACTCGACGCACTTGACCGGGTACTTGCCGATCGTGGTCTCGCCCGAGAGCATCACCGCGTCGGCCTCCTCGTACACGGCGTTGGCGACGTCGGTGACCTCGGCGCGCGTGGGCACCGGGTTCTGGATCATCGACTCCAGCAGGTGGGTGGCGACGATCACGCGCTTGCCCTGCTCGGCGCAGGTGCGCACGATGCGCCGCTGGATGGTCGGCAGCTCGTAGAAGTTCACCTCCACCCCGAGGTCGCCGCGCGCGACCATGATGCCGTCGGCCTCGTGCACGATCTCGTCGAGGTTGCGCACGCCCTCCTGGTCCTCGATCTTGGCGATGATCTTGATCTTGTTGGCCTTCTCGCCCAGGAACTCGCGCAGCTCGCGCACGTCCTTGGCCTCGCGCACGAAGGACAGCGCGATGTAGTCCACCTCCTGGTCCATGCCGAACTGGATGTCGTGGCGGTCCTTCTCGGTGATCGCCGGCAGGTTCACGCGGATGCCGGGCAGGTTCACGTGGCGCTTGCTCTTGAGGGAGCCGCCGTCGACCACGCGACAGCGCATCACGCGCTCCTGCTTGCTCAGCACCTCGAGGTTGATCAGGCCGTTGTCGACGGTGATCCTGTCGCCCACCTCTACCGCGTTGATGATGTCGGCGTAGTCGATCTGGATCGAGCTCTCCTCGACGTGCTCGGCACCGCGCACCACGATGGTGATCTCCTGGCCCTCGCGCAGGTCGAGCTCCGCCGAGAGGTGC
This sequence comes from Pseudomonadales bacterium, assembly GCA_018057015.1. GTDB lineage: Bacteria > Pseudomonadota > Gammaproteobacteria > Pseudomonadales > UBA5518 > UBA5518. The sequence goes on from JAGPES010000179.1 coordinate 4,958, forward strand.
CCGGTGCGGATCTCCGGGCCCTGGGTGTCGAGCATCACCGGCACCGTGTAGCGCACCTTGCGGTTGAGCGTGCGGATGGCCTTGATCACGCGCGCGTGCGACTCGTGGTCGCCGTGCGACATGTTGAGCCGCACGACGTTCATGCCGGCCGCGTAGAGCCGCTCCAGCATCTCGTAAGAGCCGGTCGCGGGGCCTATGGTGCAGATGATCTTGGTCTTGCGCATCGGATGTCTGGTGGGTGCCTGAAGCCGGCCATGATAGCAGCAATCCGGACCGCTCCCGACCATCCGGCGCAGCGGCTGCGCGTGCCGCGGCGCCGCTGCCGGCGCGGGTTTGCCGCGTGCCGGCGGCCGAGGGTAGTATGCCAACGCACGCCCCCTCCGGGGGCGCCACACCGTCGAGGAGTAACGATTCGATGACCGACTTCATCTCGTTTTCGCGCGTAGAGCACGAGCTTGCGCCCAAGCTGCGCAACAGCCTGAACCACGCCGAGTCGTCGGAGGACGCGAAGAAGTTTTTCAGCTACACGGCCCAGGAACTGCTGGGCAAGGCCCTCGGCGAGGGCGTGAAGGTGCACTACGAGGACGTGGCGCTGGCGCGCGACGGGCAGGGTTTCACGGTCAGTCCCCGCCTGCAGGCCGAGGCCGGCTACGTCAAGGTCGCGGCGAGTTCGGACCTGAAGGCGATCCTGGAGCGTTTCGCCGAGTCGGCCCAGCACCGCGTGCGCCACCTCGAGGGTCACCCCGAGAAGACCCAGTCCAAGATCCGCGGTCATTGAACGAGGAGTTTCCGCGATGCAGCAGCAATTCATCGAATACAGCCACGCCGGCACGGTGCTGGAAGGCTTCCTTGCCAGTCCCGCGAAGGCCGGCGAACGGCGCCCGGCGGTACTGGTTTCCCACGCCTGGGCCGGGCGCGACGACTTCGTGATCGACAAGGCGAAGGCGCTGGCGGGCCTCGGCTACGCCGCCTTCGCGCTCGACAACTACGGCAAGGGCGTGCTCGGCGCGAACAACGAGGAGAATTCGAAGCTGATCGGGCCCTTCATGGCCGACCGCGCACTGCTGCGCGAACGCCTGCTGGCCGGCCTGGAAACGCTGCGCGCGCAGCCCGGCGTGGATCCGGACCGTATCGCGATCATGGGCTACTGCTTCGGCGGCCTGTGCGCGCTGGACCTGGCGCGCAGCGGCGCGGACATCCGCGGCGCGATCTCCTTCCACGGCCTGCTGCTGCCGAACGGGCTCGATCCGCGGCCAATCAAGGCCAGGGTGCTGGCGCTGCACGGCTACGCCGACCCGATGGTGCCGCCGGAGCAGGTGCTCGAGTTCGGCAAGGAAATGACCGACGCGGAAGTGGACTGGCAGCTGCACGCCTACGGCGGCGTGCTGCACGCCTTCACCGTGCCCGAGGCAAACGATCCCGGCTTCGGCACGGTCTACAACGCCAGCGCCGAGCGCCGCTCATGGCGAGCATTGGTGGATTTCCTCGCGGAGATCTTCGCCTGAGAGGCACGAGGTCGCGGGCATGGCCCGCTCCTACACCCGCCCTGCCGCCGGATGGGTGTAGGAGCGGGCCATGCCCGCGATCCTGTGGGTCGGCATTCATGCCGACGGGTGCGTGTAGGAGCGGGCCATGCCCGCGACCCTGTTGGTCTGCATTCATGCCGACGGGTGCGTGTAGGAGCGGGCCATGCCCGCGACCCTGTTGGTCTGCATTCATGACGACGGGTTTGGAACAGGATCCTGGCGGGTGCGGCTGCCCCGAACCCTTGTCGGGCTGAAGCCCGACCCACAAGGCCCACCTGCAAGCCCGAACCACCAGTCCCGCCGGCCAGCCCCACCCACACGGCC
>JAGPES010000180.1 GCA_018057015.1 Pseudomonadales bacterium
CGCCCAGCGCAACGCGCCGGACATCAACCCGCGCCAGTTCACCGCGATGACGCGCCTCGACCACAACCGCGCCATCACGCAGCTGGCGAACAAGACCGGGAACCCGATCACCGCGGTCACGCACATGACGATCTGGGGCAACCACTCCTCGACGCAGTACCCGGACCTGTTCAACGCCAGGGTCAACGGCAAGGCCGCCATCGAGCTGGTCGACCGCGGCTGGTACGAGAACGACTTCATCCCCTCCGTGCAGCAGCGCGGTGCGGCCGTGATCAAGGCGCGCGGCGCCTCCAGCGCGGCGTCGGCAGCCAATGCCGCCATCGACCACATGCGCAGCTGGGCGCTGGGCACGGCGTCCGGCGACTGGGTCAGCATGGGCGTCTGCAGCGACGGCAGCTACGGCATCAAGGAAGGCCTGATCTACTCCTTCCCCTGCGTGTGCAAGGAAGGCGACTGGCAGATCGTGCAGGGCGCAGAGATCAACGATTTCTCGCGCGCGAAAATGGCGGCCACCGAGCAGGAGCTCGCCGAGGAGCGCGACGCGGTCGCCCACCTGCTGCCGTAGCCGGCTCGGGCACGGGACGCGCGCGTCCCGTGCCCCCTTCCTTCAGCGATTGCCGGTTTCGACACGCGTCGCCTCGATGGTGAACGCCCCGAGGCGCGGCTCCCTCCCGAGCACCTGCTGCGGCGCGCCCGAGGCCACGTCGACGCAAACGGACAGCCCGGTGGCCAGCCCGAGCAGGCGGAAATCCTCGACCTTCGCGTCGGGCGCGGTAACCGAGATGCCCACGCGCCGGCACGCTCTCCCGCGCGCAGCGCTTTCCTGCGCCTCGGCGCCGCCCTGCCGGCGCCCGGCGGCATCGGCGGAACGCTCCAGCACGACCCCCACCACGGCGTCATCGGTGCACACCGCGGACTCGGCCCGCGCCTCGGTTCCGCGAACCAGCTCGGCCGCGAGCAGCAGCAAGCCGAGCGCATCGGTGCACGGCGCGGGGGGGCCCAGCGGGCGGGGACGTTCGCGCTTGAGGTGCCAGCGCGACGGCTCCAGGTGCCGCGTCTTCTGTCCTCCCCGGCGCTGCCACTCGTAGCTGCCGTCGACGAGAAAGCGCGTCAGCTTGTAGCGGCCGTCGCGCACCGAGTCGACACGCTCGCGCTGCAGCAGTTGCAGCGAATCGCGCGCGAGCCAGACCGAGAGCCGCGACGTGACGCCCGGCAGCACGCTTTCGGCATCCAGTCGCAGCACGCCGGCTGGCGGTGCGGGCAGCGCCGCATGACCCGGCACGGCCACGAGCTCTGCCGCGAGCGCCGCCGGCGAAGGCTCCGTGACGCGCAGCGTGGTCGTGGCGACCATGAGAAACCGGTGCGCCTCCAGGTCGACGCGCGTCCATCCCGGCGCAGACGCAACCGCAGGCAGTGCGTGCATGGCCACGGCGAGCACAAACGACAGCCGCTTGGCCGTGACACCCGGATCCATGGTCCTCTCTCTCCTGCTGTACGAAGCCTGCGCTGGCATCGTGATACTACAGCAGTGCCGTGGTCTATACTGCCACCCGATCGATGGCGCGCATCCCGATGGCGAAACGCATGGCCGAAGGCGGACTGAAGAAGCTGTTCAGCGGATTCCTGGGTAGGCACAAGGCCGAGGAGACGGCGCCCCCGGATGCCGAGGTGCGCGCGAGTTTCGAGCAGACCGTGATCCGCCTGCAGCAGATGGTCGAGGAACGCAGCTTCGTCGACGTGCGTTTTCCCGGCCGCGCCGACAGCGTCTACCAGAGCCTCATACTCAAGGTCGACCCGCACGAACGCTACGTGCTGATCGACGAACTGTTTCCCGCGCACGGACAATTCTTCATCTCCCCCGGCGACGAGGTCGAGATCACCAGCGTGCGCCGCGGCATACCTGTGCGCTTTCACAGCTGGGTGAAGTCCATCAGCATCGACGAGATCGACGGCCTGCCGGCCTACCGGCTGGCGCTGCCCGACAGCGTGGAGGCGAAGCAGCGGCGCACGCATTTCCGCCTCGCGCTGGACCCCGACAGCGGCGTGCGCCTGCGCATCCGCGCCCCCGACGGCGACCGCCTGCTCTGCACCGTGCTGAACCTGTCGCAGACAGGACTGGGCTTCAGCTGCCAGGGCAACCTCACGGACGTGCTGCGCCAGGGTCCGCTGTTGCGCAACTCCCTGCTCACGATCCCGGGCCTGCCCGACCTGGCCTGCGATCTCGAGGCGCGCAGCTTCGAGTTCCGCAAGCAGCCGCACCGCCACACCGTGGTCGGCGCACGCCTGGAGAACCTCGCCCCCGCCGCCGCCAAGCAGCTGGAGCAGTACCTCGTGCTGACGCAGCGCCACCAGCGCCGCGACACCGTGCGCCGCTGATCAGGCCAGTTCGCGCAGCACCACCACCGGCGGCGTGTCCACCACGCGCCGGCAGGTGAACACGCCGAGCAGCGCCGCCAGCAGCGCACCGGCCAGCGGGCCCAGCAACCAGAGTTGCGGATGCACGCGAAACGGCAGGTCCATCAGCCGCGTCTGCACCAGCCACGCGACCGTTTCCGCCCCGCCCGCGGCCAGCACTCCGGCGAACATCCCCAGCAGCGCGAACTCCGCGATCAGGCTGCCCAGCACCAGCCGCCGCCCGGCGCCGAGCGCGCGCAGTATCGCGCTCTCGCGAAAGCGCGCATCGAGACCGGCCTGCACGCTGGCGACCATCACCAGCGCGCCGGCGGTCACCAGCAGCGCCAGCACCAGTTCCACCGCCAGCGCGAGCTGCGCGGTGATGCCGCGCAGCTGGGCAAGGATCGCGTCCATCTCCAGCAGCGACACGGTCGGGAATTCGCGCACCAGCTCGTTCAGCACCAGCTTGCGCTCCGGCTCCAGGTAGAAGCTGGTGATCCACATGCCGGCCTGTTTCTCCAGCACCTGGCGCGGGAACATCAGGAAGAAGTTCGGCCGCATGGTGTCCCAGTCGAGTTCGCGGACGCTGGTGAGCACGACATCGAAGCGATCCGCGCCCACCTGGATCGTGAGGCGATCACCGGTCGCGAGCCCCAGCGCACGCGCCACGCCCGCCTCTACCGATACCTCGGCGCCCGCATCCGCTCCCCACCACCGCCCCGCGCTGATGCGATTGTCCGCGGGCAGCGTGTCCGACCAGGTGAGGTTGAACTCGCGATCGAGATTCAGCTCCTCCCCATCCTCCAGCCGCGGCGGTGCGCCGTTCACGGCCGCGATGCGTCCGGGCACCATCGGGTAGAGCCCGGCGTGCGTGATCCCGCGCGCCGCGAGGAAGCGCTGCAGCGGCTCTACCTGGTGGGGCGCGACGTTCAGCAGGAAATGATTCGGCGTTCGCAGCGGCAATTCGCGCTGCCAGTCGTCGATCAGCGCGCCGCGCACCAGCACCATGACCAGCGCCAGCATCAGGCTCAGCGCGAACACCAGCGCCTGCAGCGCGTTCAGCGCCGCATGCCGCTGCAAGGCCGCGAAGGCGAGCCGCAGCATGCCCTGCGCCTGCATCCCGGGCAGGCGCGCGCGGCGCAGCAGCAGGTAGCTGAAGGAGCCCACCAGCGCGGCGCTCGCCACCAGGCAAGCGAGCACCAGCAGGCTGAGCCGCCAGTCCCCGCTGTACCAGTGCAGCAGCAGCGCCAGCGCCGCGAGGCCGCTGGCGTAGACCGCGCCGCGCGGGGCAGCCGGTGTGCGCTCGCGGCGCAGCACGCCCAGCGGCGAGGCGCCCGCCATGGCGAGCAACGGCGGTGTCGCCAGTCCGAGCAGGCTGAGCGCGCCGGTGCCGGCGCCGAGCCACAGCGCGCGCGCGCCGGGCGCGGGCACCTCCATCTCGAGCAGTTTGCCGATCGCCGCGAACGCCGCGGCCTGCAGCACCCACGCGCAGAGCCACCCGAGCGCGATCCCGGCGAGCGCGAGCAGCAGCAGGTTGCCGGCATAGAGTCCGCGGATCGCGCCCGCCGTCAGGCCCAGCGTCTTGAGGATTGCCACGTAGTCGGCGTGGCGCTCGGCGTAGCGGCTCGCCGCCATCGCGAGCGCGATGCCGGCCAGCACCACGCCGAGCGAACCGGCCAGCAGCAGGAAGGACTCCGCGCGATCGAGCGCGCGCGAAACCCGGGGCTGCCCTTCCTTCACGGTCACCAGGCGTTGCCCGGGCAGCAGCCCGGGTTCGATGCGCGCGCGCCACGCGGCGACGCGCGCGGGCTCTCCCGCGAACAGGTAGGCATACTGCACGCGACTGCCCGGCTGAACCACCGCGGCCGCCGCGATGTCCGCCTGGTTCATCATCAGCCGCGGGCCCATCGCGACCAGGCTGCCGCCGCCATCGGGCTCCTTCTTCAACAGCGCGCCGACGCGCAGTTGCGTCGCGCCGAGCCCGACGCGATCCCCGATCGCGATCCCCAGCGCGGGCAGCAGCCGCGCATCGACCCACACCTCGCCCGCGGGAGGCCCGTGGTCCACTTCCGCGAGCGGCGCATCGGGCGCGCTGGCGATGCCGATGCGTCCCAGCAGCGGGTACTGCGCGCTCACCGCCTTCACCGCGACGAGCTGCATCGCGTCGTCGTGGAACACCATGGTCGAGAAGCGCAGCACCTCGGCCTTGCGCAGGCCAGCAGCGCGCGCCGCGTCCAGCCAGGCGGCGGGAACCGGGCGCGGCGACTGGAGCACGAGGTCGCCGGCGATGAAGGTCGCGCTGCGCACCTCCACGGCGCGCTGCAGGCGGTCGATGAAAAGCCCCAGCGTGCTGACGATACCCACGGCGAGCACCAGCGCGACCAGCAGCACGCCGAGCTCGCCGCTGCGCCAGTCGCGCCAGAACAGGCGCAGCGCCAGCCTCAGCACGTGAGTTCCGCGGTATCGTGGCCCAGGCGGCCGGCATCGAGCGTCAGGCGTCGCGCACAGCGCGCGGCGAGCCGTTCATCGTGCGTGACCAGTACCAGCGTCGCGCCCTGCTCGGCCTGCAGCGCGAAGATCAGGTCGATCACGCGCGCGCCGGTCGCCGCATCGAGGTTGCCGGTCGGCTCGTCGGCGAACAGCAGCCGCGGCGCGCAGGCGAAGGCGCGCGCAATGGCTACGCGCTGCTGCTCGCCCCCGGAGAGCTGGCGCGGGTAATGCGCGAGCCGCTCCGCGAGCCCGACGCGCCCGAGATACTCGCGCGCCCGCGCCGCGGCATCGCGGTCACCGCGGATCTCCAGCGGCAGCATGACGTTCTCGATCGCGGTGAGGCCCGGCAGCAGCTGGAAGGACTGGAACACGAAGCCGACCATGCGAGCGCGCAACCGGGCGCGCGCGTCCTCGTCGAGACGCGTGATGTCCTCGCCGTCGATGCGGATGCTGCCCGCGCTGGGCAGGTCCAGGCCCGCCAGGAGGCCCAGCAGCGTCGACTTGCCGGAACCCGAGGCGCCGACGATGGCGACCGCCTCGCCCGGGTTGATTTCGAGGCTGATCCCTTCCAAGATGCCGAGCCCGCCTTCCGCGGTGGCGACTTCCTTTCCGACATTGCTGGCAAATATCAATGGTTCCATGATCGGCAGACGACTGCTTGCACTCCTGTTGCTGTGTACATCGGCATTATTCGCCACGCTTCCCGCGCGCGGCAATGCCGCCTGCCTGCTGGTGCTCGGCGATTCGATCAGCACCGGTTTCGGCCTGCCGGCCGGCGCCGGCTGGGTCGAATTGCTGCGCACCGAGCTCGACGACTGCGAGGTGGTCAACGCCAGCATCAGCGGCGAGACCACCGAGGGCGGCAAGACGCGATTGCCCGCCCTGCTCGAGCAGCACCAGCCTCGGCTCGTGGTGATCGAGCTCGGCGGCAACGACGGCCTGCGCGGCTTCCCGCTCGCGGTGACGCGCGCCAATCTCGAGAGCATGATCGCCGCTGCCCGGCGCGCGGAAGCCGGCGTACTCCTGCTCGGCATGCGCATTCCGCCGAACTACGGACCGCGCTATGCCGAGGGTTTCCACGCACTATTCGGTGAACTGGCCGCCGAGACCGGCGCCGCGCTGGTCCCCTTCCTGCTCGAGGGCATCGCGACCGACCCGGCGCTGATGCAGACCGACGGTGTCCACCCCACCGGCGAGGCGCAACCGTTGATCCTCGCGAACGTGCTGCCGGTCCTCTTGCCGCTGATACGGGAATGAGCGCGTGACGGATCAGCCGGATCCCGCGGCGATCGCCGCGCTGCTGGCCGCTGACCGCCGCCACGCCTGGCACCCCTACGCCTCGGCCCTGGACCCGCCGGCGGTCCACCCCGTCGCCTCCGCCCACGGCGTGCGCCTGCGGCTCAGCGACGGACGCGAGCTGCTCGACGGCATGTCCTCGTGGTGGGCCGCGATCCACGGCTACAACCACCCGGTGCTGAACCGCGCCGTGAATACGCAGCTCGAGCGCATGTCCCACGTGATGTTCGGCGGGCTCACCAACGAGCCCGCGGTGGAGCTGTGCGCGCTGCTGGCGGCGATCACGCCGGGCGAGCTCGGGCGCGTCTTCCTCTGCGACTCGGGCTCGGTCGCGGTGGAAGTGGCGATCAAGATGGCGCTGCAGTACTGGCAGGCGCAGGGACAGCCGGGGCGCAACCGCCTGCTGACGCTCGCCGGAGGCTATCACGGCGACACCTTCATGGCGATGTCGGTGTGCGATCCGGTCACCGGCATGCACCACCTTTTCCGCGGCGTGCTGCCCGCACAACTGTTTGCGCCGCGCCCCGGCTGCGGCTTCGGCAACCCCGCGCGCGCCGCGGACGTCACTGCCTTCGAGGCGCTGCTCGAGGC
>JAGPES010000182.1:0-1994 GCA_018057015.1 Pseudomonadales bacterium
CCGTGGCGAGCGGGCCGGTCTCTGCCTCGCCGTCGCCCACCACCACCGTGACCACCAGCTCCGGGTTGTCGAAGGCCGCGCCGAAGGCGTGCGAGAGCGAGTAGCCGAGCTCGCCGCCCTCGTGGATCGAGCCGGGGGTTTCCGGCGTGCAGTGGCTGCCGATGCCTCCGGGGAAGGAGAAGATGCGAAAGAATTCGCGCATGCCCTCGCGGTCCTCGCCGCACTCGGGATAAACCTCCGCGTAGGTGCCCTCCAGGTACACCGGCGCCAGCACGCCGGGGGCGCCGTGGCCGGGGCCGGCGAGGAAGATCGCGTCCAGCTCGTATTTCACGATCAGGCGGTTCAGGTGCACCCAGGTGAAGCTGAGCGCCGGGCTCGCACCCCAGTGCCCGAGCAGGCGCTGCTTGATGTGCTCGGGGCGCAGCGGCTCTTCCAGCAAGGGGTTGTCGCGCAGGTAGATCATGCCGGCGGCGAGGTAGTTGCAGGCGCGCCAGAAGGCGTCGATGCGCCCTGCGCTGTCGGTGTCGAGCGTGGCGGCCGGATCGTTGCGGGTCTCGTTCATGTATCGATACTCCTTCGAAGCGTTATGCCCGCCGCTGCGAGCGGGCGTGCGGTTCAGGGTTCGAGCAGGCCGAGGACCTCGCGCGCGATCTCGAGTTCCTCGTTGGTCGGTATCACCAGGATCGCGACGCGCGAGGACGGCGCGTGGATCGCCATTGCGCGCTGCCCGCGGCTGGCGCGGTTGCGATCGGCATCGAGGCGCACGCCGAACCATTCGAGCCCCGCCAGCACGCGGGCGCGGATATCGGCGTCGTGCTCGCCGATGCCGGCGGTGAACACCAGCGCATCCACGCGCCCGAGGACCGCGCCGTAGGCGCCGAGGTACTTGCGCACGCGGTAGCACCAGGCCTCGATCGCCAGCGCGGCATCGGCATCGCCCGCCGCGGCCAGCGCGTGCACCGCCCGCATGTCGTTCTCGCCGCACAGGCCGCGCAGGCCCGAGTGGTGGTTCAGCGCCTCGTGGAGCTCCCGCGGCTCCATGCCCTCGCGCAGCAGGTGCAGCAGCGCGCCGGCGTCGATGTCGCCGGGCCGCGTGCCCATCACCAGGCCCTCCAGCGGCGTCATGCCCATCGAGGTGTCGACCGAGAGTCCGCCGCGCACGGCCGCCACGCTGCAGCCATTGCCCAGGTGCAGGCTGATCAGGTTGGTTTCGGCCGCCGTCCTGCCGAGCATCCGTGCCGCCTCGCGGCTCACGTAGCGGTGCGAGGTGCCGTGGAAGCCGTAGCGGCGCACGCCGCGTGCGCGCCATTCGGCCGGCACCGCGTAGTGACGCGCGGCCGGCGGCAGGCTGTGGTGGAACGCGGTGTCGAACACCGCCACGTGCGCTCGCCCGGGCAGCAGTTCCATGCCGAGCGCGATGCCGAGCCGGTTGGCCGGGTTGTGCAGCGGCGCCAGCGCATCGAGCCGGGCGAGCCGGGCGAGGGCCTTCGTATCCATGCGCGCGGGCGCCAGGAACAGCTCGCCGCCGTGCACCACGCGGTGGCCCACCGCGACAATGGCGTCCCGGTCCGCGATGCCGGCCAGTGCCTGCGCGAGCGCGGCACGGTGATCGGCGGGCCCGGCTGCGTCCTCGCCGATATGCTCGATCTTGCCCGCGGCAATCTCCTGCTCGTCGCGCATGTCGAACACGCGGAACTTCAGCGAGGAACTGCCGCTGTTGATCACCAGGATGTGCATTTGGTGCATGTCGTGACCGTCGCGGGTACAAGCGGGCTACGCAGTGTACTGCCGCATCATGACAAACAATCACCGACTCTGCCGGCAGGGAGATGCCGGCATTCAATGTGGGTCGGCATTCATGCCGACAGGTGCCTGGCCGCATGCTGCTGTCGCCATGAATGGCGACCCACAGGGGCCCGGCTCGCTGCTGCTTGCAGCATCGGTGCCGCTGCTGCCATCCGATGTGGGTCGGCATTCATGCCGACGGTGCCTGG
>JAGPES010000182.1:2094-6759 GCA_018057015.1 Pseudomonadales bacterium
GTCGCCATGAATGGCGACCCACAGGGGCCCGGCTCGCTGCTGCTTGCAGCATCGGTGCCGCTGCTGCCATCCGATGTGGGTCGGCATTCATGCCGACGGTGCCTGGCCGCATGCTGCCGTCGCCATGAATGGCGACACACAGGGGAGTGCGGCGTGCTCCGATTGCTCAGATCTGCCGCTCGCGCCCGGCCCAGTAGCGTTCGCGCAGCGCGCGGCGCAGCACCTTGCCGGCCTCCGAGCGCGGCAGCGCGGCGACGAAGTCGAAGCTGCGCGGCCATTTCTGCTTCGAGAGGCGCTCGACGCAGAAGTCCGCCAGCGACTGGCTGAGCGCCTCGTCGGGCGTGAAGCCCGGCCGCAGCTCGATCACCGCCTTGATCTCCTCGCCGAGATCCTCGTTCGGCACGCCGACGCAGGCGACGTCGGCCACCGCGCGGTGCTGCGCCAGCACGTCGTCGATCTCCTGCGGGTAGATGTTCACGCCGCCGGAGATGATCACCTCGGCGCTGCGCCCGCTGAGGAACAGGTAGCCGTCGGCGTCGAGGTAGCCGATGTCGCCGGCGGTGAAGTAGCCCTCGCGCAGCACCGAGGCGGTCTTGGCGGGATCCTTGTAGTACTCGAAGGCGCTGCCGCTGGGGTTCACCAGGTAGATGGTGCCGGCCTGGCCCCGGGGCACCTCGTTGCCCGCGTCGTCCAGTATGCGCAGCTGTCCCGGCGCGGGCCTGCCCACGGTGCCGGGTTTTGCCAGCCACTCCTGCGGGCTGACGATGGTGCCCTGGCCCTCGGTGCCGGCGAACATCTCCCACAGGATCGGGCCCCACCAGTCGAGCATGCGCTTCTTCACGTCGACCGCGCAGGGCGCGGCACCGTGGATCACGAATCGCAGGCTCGACACGTCGTGGCGCGCGCGCGCCTCATCGGGTAGTTGCAGCAGGCGGTTGAACATCGTGGGCACGCAGAAGGTGTGGGTGATGCGGTACTGCGCGATCAGCGCCAGCATGCGTTCGGGTTCCCACTTGTCCATGATCACGGCGCCGATACCCGCGGTGAGCGGCGTGGTGAAGCACAGCGCGAAGGGACCAGTGTGGTACAGCGGGCCGGTGGCCAGCGCGCGGTCCTTGCCGCTCTCCGGGTCGAACTGGAACACCGCGGTCAGCATCTGCTGCAGCTGTGCGGCGTGCGCAGGGTCCAGCGGCGGGCGGAACACGCCCTTCGGCCGTCCCGTGGTGCCCGAGGTGTAGAGCATGGTGGCGCCGAGCGAGGGGTCGGGGATGTCGCTGCCGTCCATGCCGGCGAGCGCATCCGCCCAGCCCGTGTAGTCGGGCAGCTCGCCGCCGATGGCGACGCGCAGGCGCAGCGCCGGGATCTGCGCGCAGCCCGCTGCCACGGCGGCCACGCGCGTGTCGAGGAACAGCGCCTTCGCCTCGGCGTTCTCCACGATGTAGCGGATGTCCTCGGGCGCGAGGTGCCAGTTGATCGGCGTCAGCCGCAGGCCCGCGCGATGGGTGGCAAAGCGCACCACCGCGAACTCGCTGCGATTGCTGCACACCAGCGCCACCGCGTCGCCGGCGGCGAGACCCGCCGCGCGCATGCGCCGCACCAGGCGGTTCGCCTGCGCGTTCAGCTCGGCGAAAGTCATCGTGCCCTGGTCCGACCACAGCGCGATGCGCCCGGGTTGCGCGGCGGCCACCGCGCTGATCTCCATGCCCTCGGGGGCGCGTGCGCAGGCAAGTGCAAAAACCGATTCGCTCACGAGTTTCATTCTCCCCTGAAATCCGGCGGGCGTTTTTCCTTGAATGCGCGCGGCCCCTCGCGGGCATCGCGCGTCATCATGACCTTCGCGGACTCCTGCGCCTCGCGCGTGAAGGCGTCGTTCCACGACTCGGTGTGGCTGTCGATCACGGTGCGCTTGATCGCGGCCAGCGCGAGCGGCGCGTTCGCCGCGATGCGTGTCGCCAGCGCCTCGGCGCGCGCGCGCAGCTCGTGCGGCGCCACCACCTCGCTGATCAGCCCCCAGGCGAGCGCGGTCGCGGCGTCGATCGGCTCGCCGGTCATCAGCAGGTGCATCGCGTGGGCGTAGGGGATCTGGCGCGCGAGCCGCACCATCGAGCCGCCGCCGGGCACGATGCCCGACCGGGGCTCGGGCAGTCCGAACTGCGCGTTGCTGGCGGCGATGCGCACATCGCAGGCCGCGAGCAGCTCGCAGCCGCCGCCGAGCGCGCGGCCGTTGATCGCGGCGATCACCGGCTTGTACAGCGCCTCCCCCTTCAGCAGCATCCTGTCACTGATGCCGGGATCGGCCAGCAGGCGCTCCTCGGTCGCGTTCGCGGGCGTGCGCGCGCCGGTCCATAGCCCGATCAGCGAGCCCAGGTCGCCGCCGCAGCAGAAGTCGCGATCCCCGGCGCCGGTGAGCACCGCGACGCGGATGTCGCGGTTGTCGCGCACCTCCTGCCAGGTGTCGGCGAGCGCCACGAAGGCCGCCGGGCTCAGCGTGTTCTTCGCCTCCGGCCGGTTGATCGTGATCCACGCGACCGCGCCGCGCTGTTCGTAGAGTATGTCCGTCATCGTGATGTCTCCGGGGTGAATCAGTCGGCGGCGAGCGAGCGGCCGAGCCGCTCCACCGTTGCCACGTATTCGTTCAGCATGTCGGCGATCACCGTGCGGCAGTCGCGCTCGTCGTTGCACAGCCCGATGGCCTGGCCGCACGGGTAGAAGGCCAGCGCCTCGTTGTCCGCGCGCGCGATGCGCAGGTGCGCCTCCTGCGTCAGCATGCCCTGCAGCGGCAGCGGCAGGAAGCCCGGGCAATCCGGTGCCTCCCAGGCATCGGTCCAGTCCGAGCGCAGCATGCGCGCGGGCTTGCCGGATATCACGCGCGAACGCACGGTGGCGTCGCTGCCGGCGGCGAGCAGCTTGCGCCTGGGCAGCGGAGCGACCTCGGACTCCGGCGTGGTCAGCCATACCGATCCGCACCACACACCGGCGGCCCCCAGCGCCATCGCGGCCGCGACCTGGCGCCCGTTGGCGATGCCGCCCGCGGCCAGCACCGGCAGCGGCGCGACCGCGTCCACCACCTGCGGCACCAGCACCATCGTGGTGATCTCGCCGGTGTGGCCACCGGCCTCGTGCCCCTGGGCGATCACGAAGTCCACGCCGCCCTGCTTGTGCGCCAGCGCGTGCTTGACCTTGCCGGCCAGCGCGCCGACCAGGATGCCGCGCTCGCGGCACTCGGCGAGCACGTCGGCGGGCGGTGTGCCCAGTGCGTTGACCATCACCTTCACGCCGGGATAGCCGAAGGCGACGTCGAGCAGGCGCCGGCAGAGATCGTGCGTCCAGCCGATCTGCTCGCCGCTGATGCCGTGGTGGGCGCCGGCATCGGCATCTTCGGGCAGCGGCGCGACGCCGTGGCGCGCGAGCACCTCCTCGACCCAGGCCTTGTGCCGCTCGGGGATCATGGCCTGCAGGTCGGGCACCTCGCCCGACTCGAGCTTCTTCGGCATGATCACGTCGATGCCGAAGGGCTTGTCGCCGAGCCGGGCGGCGATCCAGTCGAGTTCCTGCTTCAGCTGCTCCGGCGTGAAGCCGGCGGCGCCGAGCACGCCGATGCCGCCGGCGCGCGATACCGCCACGACCACGTCGCGACAATGGGTGAAGGCGAAGATCGGCAGCTCGATGCCGAGGCGTTGGCACAGCTCGTTGTTCATGATGCGACGGGTACTCCGGTGTGGCGGTGACGGGGGCGGGCGGTTTCCAGCGCCCCGAGTTGTTGCTGGCGTTCGCGCAGCGCGGCATCCAGCGCCGCGGCGCTGGCGGGCGTGGCCCAGGCGCGCAGCAGCATCAGGAACTGGTAACGCGTCCCCAGCCGGTACCGCTCCAGGCCGATCAGGCCCACCGACCAGTGCTGCAGCTGCATCGACTGGCACGACACCATCTGCTCGGCTAGCAGGCGCGCGTCGGCATCCACGCTCAGCCGTCCCTCGCGCTGCAGCGCCCGCACGGCGCCGGCGAGACGCCCGACGCTGCGCGCTGCCACGCCCATTACCGGGTTGCTCGCGCCGAGCGCCAGTGCGCGCTGGAAAACGGCCCGTTGCGCGGCGCGCAGCGGTTCCTCGCGCGCGGCCAGGTAGCGCCAGGTGGCTTCGACGTAAGCCTCGATGTCGGGCACCGGACTGTCGATCGGCACCGGCTCGAGCAGCGCCTTTTCCATGCCCTCGAAGAGCTGCTCGACCAGGCGATCGACGATCTGCTCCACCCCGCCGATCAGGTTGTAGAGCGTGGCCACGCTGACGCCGGCGCGTGCGCTGATACGCGCGGTGGACAGCGCCGGCAGTCCCTCCTCGCAGAGGATCGCCAGCACCGCATCGAGGATGCGCTGGCGCCGGTCGGCCTTGGCGCGCTCGCGCAGTCCTGTCAGGCCCCGGGTCATGGCTTTCGGCCTTGTTGCAAGTGATGGGCGCCAGCATACCGGAAAATTAGAAATGCATTATAGAATTTTATCCATCCCGGCCCGCCGCCCGGAATCCGGTGATGGTGACTACCTATGCGGCGCGTATGACGGTAGTCTGCAGCCTTGTCCCCCGGGGGGGTTGCAGTCGCACCCCGAGCCGCGCGAAGGAGCCAGTCGCTTGCCCGTTTTCGGTCTCGTCAAGTCCGCCGTACCGGATCCGGCCG
>JAGPES010000181.1 GCA_018057015.1 Pseudomonadales bacterium
CGTACGCGAAGCCGAACAACTGCACCGCGAGCGTGGCGGGCAGCAGCGCCAGCAGCAGCGGCCGCCACCGGAACAGCAGCGGCAGCAACAGGTAGAAATGGAACTCGGTCGCCAGCGACCAGGCCGGTGGCACCAGCGGATGCGGCAGCAGTTCGGTGATCACGAACGGCCCGAAGATGTAGTTGGCGGGCAGCAGCAGCGCGTTGAGCAGCACCTTGAGCGGTGTGGGCTCCTGGTGCAGCAGCCAGAATCCGGGCGAGGGGCCCCACGCCCACAGCAGCGCCACTGTCGCCGCCAGCGCCACGAGATACTGCGGGAACAGCTTCAGCAGGCGGTCGGCGAGGAAGGCGCGCGCCGGGCGCGGCGAGTAGCGGGCGAAACGCGCGATGCTGCGTCGCATCAGGTAGCCGCTGATGGTGTAGAAACAGATCACCGACACGACGCCGGGATTGAACGCCCACGAGAATCCCGAAACGTGCGAGAGCAGCACGGCGAAGGCGAGGGCCAGGCGGATCAGGCCGAGCAAGGCGGGCGCTCCCGTTCGCTCCTGACCGACGATTGCGGCGCGACGTGCGGATGCAGGGTTGCAATGGCAGTTTTCCTGGTCCGGGGTCTCATGCCGCACCCTTCGTTGCAGACGCCTGCGTCCGCCCCAGGTGATGCGCCAGGCGGATGGCGAGGGCGCCTATGGTGAAGGTGGGATTCACGGTGGCGCTGCCGCGAAACACCGAACTGCCCAGTGCATACAGGTTCTCGTGTTCGTGGAAGCGACAATCGCTGTTCACGACCCCGTCGTCCGGCGACGCGGACATCCGGGTGGTGCACATGTGATGGTGGCCTCCCCAGAAGCGCGACTCGCCTCGCATGGTTCCCTGGATCAAGTCCTCGTTCACCCATACTCTCCCGAAGCCATGGGCTCCGAGCTGCTGTCCGAGATATATCAGTTGCTCGCGGACCGCGTTGAGCTCCTGCACAGTCAGGCGCAGATCGATGTACAGGCGACGCAGACCCAGCGGGTCGCGCGCTTGTGCCAGCCCGACGTGGTTTTCGAAGCGCGCCGACATTTCGCTCATTATCGCGACGTTGCGAACCAGGGAATGTCGCTCGGAGACGAGGCGGCCGACGATCTCGTGGCCCGGCCCGGGAGAATCTTCCGGGCGTGCCGGTTCCGAGAGGTCGAAGAAAGCGTTCAGCCATCGATGCTGCGCACGAACGGCCCGGGGCACGTTCAGGAACGCGAAGAGGGGACTCGGGAATTCGGGCAAGCGCAGCCCCTGTGCGTAAAGGGCGGATTCGGCGAGCGCATCGGTGAGGATTGCCCTGCCCCAGGGCAATGTCGGGTGAATGCTGAAATAGCGCCCCACGTTGTGGCGGCTGCGAGGCAGCAGACCCGGTTCGTCCGCGCACGCGTTGAGCAGGAACCGGGCATTCTCCAGCCCACCCATCGCTATCGCGAAATCACGGGCCCGGAACCGGTATTCCGTGCCGTCGCTGACGCAGCGTGCGCCGCGGATACTTCCGTTGCCGTCCAGCTCGAATCCGATGCAGGTCGTCTGCAGGTAGAGGTCGATCTGGGGGGAGCGTTGCAGGCTGTCCTTGTAGACCGAGCCGAAGTTTATGGCCCTGATCTGCCACACCTTCTGCGTCAGGCTGTCCTGGCGGAACCGCGCGACATGACCGCTGTTCTGCAGTGACTGTTCCACTGCGGCGAAGGGTTCAACCTGAAAATAGCCGGCCGCCTGGTCATAGAACGGGTCCAGTTCCGCCCGGGTAATCGGCCAGCCGCTTGCCGGCTCCCACGGTCTGGCTTCGAGAGCCTCCGCCGACAGCGGTGAGAGATATCCGCCCCAGTAAGCCGAGGTTCCACCCAATGCGCGTATGCGCGACCGCGCGGGGGCTTCGTTCTCGTCGAGAGCGGGAGTCCTGATCTCGCCTTCGCACAGCGACTGGTAGTACGCGTTTGCCGTCTGCGCGCCGCTCTCGACAAGGGCTATGCGGTAGTCCGGCCGCAGCCTGGCGAGAGCCAGGGCCGCCGTGATTCCTGCGATGCCGGCGCCCAGTATGCAGACATCGTAGTCGGTCGGTGCGGACAGGGCGGGAGAGACGATACTCACGCCGAACACCCGGGACGCATGTCGGACTCGTGCACCGAGATCACCCAGCCGTCCACGAGAACGGTTCGTCCGGCGGCAAAGTCGGCACGGGCCCGCGCCTCGTCGACTTCGCGGCATCGCGGTGAACTGCGGTGCAGGAGCCAGGTCCCCGGCAGCGCAATTGCCAGCGCCATGAGTAGTCCGCGTCGACGGGTAATGGTCATAGTGCGTTTCAGTCGGGAAGAGGGAAAGGTTGCCTGTACCTGGCTTGCCTAGTGTATATGCGCGACCCTTCGCGGTGGACATTCGGGGCCAGGGCTTGGCAACCGCGCGCGGATTTGGCTAATATCCCGCCATCGGTTTCCGGAATGCCGTCCAGGCAACGACCCCGCATGAGTTTCCAGGGCCACATCGCCAGTCTTCCCTCCCCGCCGCGCTCGCTGCGCGCGCTGCGTCTCGCCCTGCTGCTGCCCTGAGGGGCAGCATACCGTTCGCTCACAATTCCGTTACCGCTGCAATTTCACCAGGATGGGCGCCCGGTGCGCGCGCCCGTCCGGGCATGAGGACAAGCCATGAGCAAGGACCGTTTGATCATTTTCGATACGACGATGCGCGACGGCGAGCAGAGCCCCGGCGCGTCGATGACCAGGGACGAGAAGATACGCATTGCGCGCGCGCTGGAGCGGCTGAACGTCGACGTGATCGAGGCCGGTTTCGCGATCGCGAGTCCGGGCGATTTCGAGGCCGTCAAGGCGGTGGCCGAGACGGTGAGGAACTGCAGCGTCGCCAGCCTCGCGCGCGCGGCCTACCGCGATATCGAGGAAGCGGCCGCGGCCCTGCAAAAAGCCGTGCGCCCGCGCATCCACACCTTCATCGCGACCTCCCCGATCCACATGCAGTACAAGCTGCAGATGTCCCCGGAGCAGGTGCTCGACCAGGCGGTGCGCTCGGTCAGGCAGGCGCGCGGCCACACCGATGACGTCGAGTTCTCCTGCGAGGACGCCAGCCGCTCGGAGTTCGACTTCCTCTGCCGCATCATCGAGGCGGTGATCGCCGCGGGCGCCACGACCATCAACCTGCCCGACACCGTGGGTTACGGCGAGCCGGGGCAGTACGGCGAATTCATCGGCCGCATCATCCGCAACGTGCCGAACGCCGACAAGGCGATCTTCTCGGTGCATTGCCACAACGACCTCGGCCTCGCGGTGGCCAACTCGCTGTCGGCGGTGATGCACGGCGCGCGCCAGGTCGAGTGCACCATCAACGGGCTCGGCGAGCGCGCCGGCAACGCCTCGCTCGAGGAGATCGTGATGGCGGTGCGCACCCGCGCCGACGTCTTCCCGGTCGAGACGCGCATCGTGACCGAGGAGATCGTGCCCGCCTCGCGGCTGGTGTCCTCGATCACCGGTTTCCCGGTGCAGCCGAACAAGGCCATCGTCGGCGCGAACGCCTTCGCGCACGAGGCGGGCATCCACCAGGACGGGGTGCTCAAGCACCGCGAGACCTACGAGATCATGCGCGCGCAGGACGTGGGCTGGAGCACCAACCGCCTCGTGCTGGGCAAGCATTCGGGCCGCGCCGCGGTGCGCGCGCGGTTCGAGGAACTCGGCATCGCCTTCGAGACACCCGAGGAACTCGAGAGCGCGTTCAAGCGCTTCAAGGAACTCGCGGACAAGAAGCACGAGATCTTCGACGAGGACCTGCAGGCCATCGCGGGCACGGTGAGCAGCGAGGACGAGGCCGAGCGCTACCAGTTCGTGGCGCTGGAGGCCATATCGCACACCGGCGAGAAGCCGCGCGCGACCGTGACGCTCAGCATCGACGGGGCGGAGCGCACGAGCTATGCCGAGGGCGACGGGCCGGTCGACGCGGTGTTCAAGGCCATCGAGAACGAGGTCCACAGCGGCACCAGGCTGCTGCTGTTCTCGATCAACGCGATCACCACCGGCACCGATTCGCAGGCCGAGGTGATGGTGCGCCTCGAGCGCGACGCGCGGATCGTGAACGGCGCCGGCGCCGACACCGACATCATCGTCGCTTCCGCCAAGGCCTACCTGCACGCCCTGAACGTGATGGGCGGCGCGGTGCGCGCGCATCCGCAGATCGGCGGGATCTGAGCGCGCGCCGCCATGGAGGAGGGCCTGCGTCTCGCCTACCTCGCGGCCATGGACATTCCGGTCTGGCTGCTGCGCGGCAGCGGCCCGGTGTCCGTGCCCGGCGAGGAGCAGCCGCTGCCCGAGGCGCAGCCGGCAACACGTGAGCGGGCTGCGCCCGTTGCGGCCGACACCGGCCCGGCGCGGCTCGCACGCGATCTGCTCGGCGCGGACAGCACCCCGCGCGGTGCCGCGACGCGCGCGGCTCCCCCGGAGCGCGCCGGAGCAGCCCCACGCGCCGCGCCGCGTCCGGCGGCGCAGCCGCAGCCCAGCCTGCTGCTGGTCGAGGCGGGACGCTTTCTCTTCATCGAGGCCACCAGCGATGCCGGCGGCGACCGGCGCGCCGTGGAACTGATCGGCGCGATCGCGCTCGCCCTCGGCGGCGAGCCCGTGTCGCCGCGGGCGCAGCGCTTCGACCTGCAGGCGCTCGGCGCGCTGGCCGACCGCGCGCAGGCGCGTGACGTGCTGCTGGGGCGCCTGGCCAGGCTCGGTGAGTCGCAAAGCTTCGAACACGTGGTGCTGCTCGGACAGCGCCCCGCCGCGGTGCTGCTGGAATGGGACGAAGCCCGTTTCGCCGGGCGCATCGCGCGCGTGCAGCGCGTACCTGGCCTGGAGCCCGGCGTGCTGGTCACGCTGTCGTGCGCGCAGATGCTCGCCGACCCGGGACTGAAGCGCGAGGTCTGGCAGGAGCTGAGCGCGGCGCGTGCCCGCCACGATGGCTGAGCCGCGGCGGGCGGTCGCGGACGACGCCGCGGCGATCGCGGCGCTCGACGCGCGGGTCAATCCCTCGCCGTGGAGCGCCGACGCCGTGCGCGAGACGCTGGCGCGGGCCGGCGGTTTCGTGATCGCGCCGCCGGGCGCGTCGCTGGCCGGGTTCGTGCTGTTCGCGCAGGTCGCGGACGAGTGCGAGATCCTCGATATCGCGGTCGATCCGGGCGCGCGCCGCCACGGGCTCGGCGCGCGCCTGCTCGCGGTCGCGCTGGCCGAGGCCGTCGAGCGCGGGGCGAGGCGCTGCTTGCTCGAAGTGCGCGCCTCGAATGCGGGTGCGCAGGCTTTCTATCGCGCGGCCGGATTCGCCGCGGACGGGCGACGCAAGGACTATTACCGCAACGGCCAGGGGCGCGAGGATGCGCTGCTGATGAGCCGCGAGCTGCCATGAGGGAGACACCGATGCCGATCGTCGCAACCGAGTCGTGGACGCTGGAACTGCCCGAGGAGTGGTCGGCGGAGGAGGACGAGGCAGAGGGCGTCGTCGTGATCGAGGACGAGGACGGCGTGAGCTGCATCGAGATCTCGGCGCTGGTGCTGGAGAGCGGCACCGTGGGCGACGAGGATCTCGCCGAGTTCAGCCGCGATCTGCTCGAGGAGGGCCTGAAGCCGCAGACAGTGCGCGTCGCCGGCTGGAGCGGCACGCTGTTCGAGCACGACGACGAGGAATTCCACTGGCGCGAGTGGTTCCTGCGCCAGGGCGCGCACTTCGTCTACGCCGGCTACCACTGCCTGCGCGAGCACGCCGGCATGGACGATGCCGCCATAGCCGAGATCCTCGCGACGCTGGAACCGTACTGATCGGACTCGTGTGGGTCGGGCTTCAGCCCGACAAGGGTTCGGCGCAGCCGAACCCGCCATGGGTCGCTGGACTCGAGCGTCCCTGGCTATGCTGCCTGACCATGCCGCGCGGGGGACGCCGTGAATACATCCCTGTAGGCTCGAGCGCCGCATCCCTGCGGCGCACGCCCCCTCACGGCATGGTCAGGCAGCACAGCCGCTCGGTTAGCGCCGTGCCGTTGCCGTGATACCGCTTTTTCTGGACGCGGCATCGAGGTCGCCGAGCAGCTGTACTGGCTCCCGTTGCTTTGCGGGGCCTTGCGCCGCAGGACGCGGCGCGGAGCTACAAGGATGTACTTGTGCGTGCCCTGCGAAGCAACGGGAGCCAGTGCAGACAGCGACGCTCAAGCCTGTAAACGTGCCAGACCAGCAACGCATGACCCACAGGCCCACGAGCGCGAGCTACGTCTGCTGCAGGATCTTCTTGCGGCCGGGGAACTCGCAGAGATCGCTGATCACGCACTCGCGGCACTTCGGGTTGCGCGCGGTGCAGACGTAGCGCCCGTGCAGGATCAGCCAGTGGTGCGCATCGCGCAGGTACTCGGGCGGCGTGGTCTTCAGCAGCTTGTCCTCGACCGCGCGCACCGTCTTGCCGGGGGCGAGGCGGACGCGGTTAGCGAGACGGAAGATGTGCGTGTCGACGGCCATCGTCGGCTCGCCGAAGGCGGTGTTGAGTATCACGTTGGCGGTCTTGCGGCCCACGCCGGGTAGCGCTTCGAGTGCCTTGCGCTCGGCCGGCACCCGAGAGCCGTGGCGCTCGATGAGCAGCGCGCAGGTGGCGATCACGTTCCTTGCCTTGCTGTTGAACAGGCCGATATGGCGGATATAGGGCTTCAGCCCGTTCTCGCCGAGCGCGAGTATCGCCTCGGGCGTGCTGGCCACCGCGTAGAGCCTGCGCGTGGCCC
>JAGPES010000183.1 GCA_018057015.1 Pseudomonadales bacterium
GACCTGATCAAGGGGTTGCCAGGCAGCGTCGACCTGGAGGAACTCGCGCACCATCGCGGCTCCAGCTTCGGGAGGCGCGTGGGACCGGCGCCGGCGCAGATCGATTTCGAGAACCGGCTGGCGCTCGCGCTGCTGCGCCGGCGCCACGCACTGCCGGGCACGGCGCTGTTCCTCGAGGACGAGAGTCGCATGATCGGCTCGATCAGCGTGCCACTCGACCTGCACCACGCCATGAAAGCCGCGCCATTGGTGATCATCGACGCGCCCTTCGAGTCGCGCGTGGAGCAGATCCTGCGCGACTACGTGTGCGAGGATCTGCGCGAGCGCGTGGAGCAGGACCCCGATCACGGCTTCGCGCAGTTCGGCGCGGCGCTGCACGCGAGCCTGCAGCGCATCCAGCGACGCCTCGGCGGCGAGCGTTTCGCCATGGCCGAGGGATTGATGCGGGAAGCCCTGCACCTGCAGGGGACGCGCGGCGAGCCCTCCGGGCATCGCGCCTGGATCGCGCTGCTGCTGCGCGATTACTACGACCCGATGTACGAGTACCAGCTCGGCAAGTCCGCCGGGCGCGTGGTGTTCCGTGGCGATTTCGCCGCGGTGCGCGAGTGGTGTCTCAGTAGATGACGACGCCGCCGGGGCCAACGGAGCTGCTGCAGCTGCCGATCACCGCGGCCGCCGGATAGCCCGCCGCGCGCAGTGCCGCGACGCAACTCGCTGCGTGCCCGGCCGGGATTCCCGCCAGCAGCCCGCCCGCGGTCTGCGGGTCGAGCAGGATCTCGGTTGCCCGCGCCATCGCGCCCGTTACCGGTTCGACCAGCGCGGCCACATCGGCGCGGTTGCGCTCGTGCAGCGAACTGCGGTACCCGCGCGCGAGGCACTCGCGCGCACCGTCCAGCACCGGCACGGCGTCCATGCGCAGCCGCGCACCCGTGCCCGAGGCGCGCAGCATTTCCAGCAGGTGCCCGAGCAGCCCGAAGCCGGTGATATCGGTGCAGGCCGTGGCGCCGTGCTGGCGCAGGATCCCGGCCGCCGCGCGCGAGGACTGCGTCATGCCGGTGAGGGCCGCGTCGATCCAGCGTCCCTGCGCCGCGGCGGCGCCGTTGGCCGCGAGCAGGGTGCCGGTGCCGATGCCCTTGGTTAGCACCAGTGCGTGCCCGTCGCGCAGCCCGCCCTTGTAGAGGATCTCGCCGGGCGCGGCGTAGCCGTTGACGCTGAGGCCGAAGGCGAGCTCGGCGCCCTCGCTGCTGTGGCCGCCGATCAGCGCGACGCCCTCGGCATCCAGTGTCTTCAGCGCGCCCTGCATCAGCAGGGCGAGGGTCTGTTCCATGACGCGCGGCGCGGCGAAGGGCACCGTCGCGATCGCCAGCGCCGAGTGCGGTCGCGCGCCCATCGCGAGCAGGTCGCCGAGCGCGTGCACGGCTGACACCTGGCCCACCAGGAACGGATCGTCCACAAAGCCCCTGAAGTAGTCGACGCTCTGGACCAGGCGTTGTCCGGGCGGCGGCACCAGCACCGCGGCGTCGTCCCCGATCTCCATGCCGGCCTCGACGCCTTCGCGTGGCGGGCGCGCCAGATCCCCCAGCACGCGGCCCAGCGCATCGCCGCCGATCTTGGCGGCGCAGCCGCCGCAGCGCATCGCGGGCGCCGCGCCCGGTGCGGGCGGCGCCACGGGTTCGGCGCGGTACATCGCCATGAACGCGCGGTCGATGCGGTCCTTCCAGCGCCAGGCCCAGCGGCCTGCCGCGAACAGCGCGCCGCGCGATACCACGGCGCGGCGATCCCCGGTGCTCACCAGGCTGAGGAAGCGCCTTTGCGCGCGATAGCGCACGGGCGCTTCGCCCTGCACCACGCGACGCAGGCTCGAGGCCAGAGCCTGGCCCTCGCGCACCGCGTAGACGCCGCTCTTGGGGCAGGGATCGGACAGCGCCGCGATGTCGCCGGCCGCGAACACGTCCGGGTGCGACACGCTCTGCAGGCAGTCGTCGACGCGGATAAAGCCGCCGGCGTCGCAGGCGAGGCCGGCCGCCGCGGGCCACGCGGCGGCGCCTGCCTGCGTGGCCCAGACCAGCTGGTCCGCCTCGAGGCGGCGGCCGTCCGCCAGCGTCACGCCCTGCGCGTCGGCCGACGCGACACGCGCGCGCGAGTGCAGTTCGATGCCGCGGCGCGCCAGTTCGCGCACGAAATAGCGGCGCACCAGCGCGTTGTGCGAGGGCAGCAGCACGGGTGCGGCGTTGACGATACCCACCGTGAACAGCGCGGCATTCGCGCCGAGCGCCTCCCGCGCACGCCATGCGCACGACAACGCGATTTCCACCCCGGCCGCGCCGCCGCCCACCACGAGCAGGCGGCAGGGCCGCGGATGCGCGCGCAGATCCTCCAGCAGCCCCAGCCAGTGCGCGAGGAAGCGGTCGATGGGCTTCACGCCGATGCCGTGCGTGGCCGCGCCGGCGATGCCGCCGAGCGCGGGACGCGAGCCGATATTGATCGAGGCCCAGTCGTAGCGCAGCGTACCGCGCCCGGCGATGCGCACGGTCCGGCTCGCCGGATGCATCGCCTCGACCTCGGCGTGGATCAGCCGCACGCCGTTGGCCTCGCACAGCGGTCGCAGATCGATGTGGCAGTCGTCGAAACCGTAGTGCCCGGCCACCAGCCCCGGCAGCATGCCGGAGTAGGGCGTGTGCACGTCGCGGCTCACCAGCGTGACGCCGACGCCCGCCACCGGGCGCATACCGAAGGCGCGCACCACGGCGACGTGGCTGTGGCCGCCGCCGATCAGCAGCAGTTCCCGGCTCAGCGGTTCGGGAGTATGGGGGGCATGGGCTTGCATATCGGGGGCGACCTTAGCCGCTGGCGGCGCGGCGGGCAACGTGCGCCGCGCATCCGCTGCTAGAATGCCGTGTCTCCCTTCGGCGGATGAGGCTACGATGGACCTGGTTCCCTACGCGGTTCCGTTCTTCCTGCTCGCGATCGGCATCGAGTACGCCTGGGGTCGCGCGCGCGGCAACGACACCTACCGCCTCAGCGACAGCATCAACAGCCTGAGCTGCGGCATCCTCAGCACCACGATCAAGCTGGTCGTACTGGACATCGGCGGGCGCGTGTTCACGCAGGCCGAGCAGCACTGGGCGATCGCGCGGCTCGACGCGCACTCGCCGTGGACCTGGCTGCTGGCGCTGCTGCTCTACGATTTCTGCTACTACTGGTTCCACCGCATCAGTCACGAACGCACGCTGTTCTGGGCCGCACACGTGGTGCACCACCAGAGCGAGGAGTTCAACCTCACCACGGCGCTGCGCCAGACCAGCACCGGTTTCCTCGCGGGCTGGGTGTTCTACATCCCGTGTTTCGTCGCCGGCGTGCCGGCGACGGTATTCGTGACGGTGGCCTCGGCGCACCTGATCTACCAGTTCTGGATCCATTCGCGCCACATCCCGAAACTCGGTCCGCTCGAATGGGTGCTGGTCACGGCCTCGAACCATCGTGTGCACCACGCGCAGAACGCCAGCTACGTGGACAAGAACTACGGCGGGCTGCTGATCGTCTGGGACCGTCTGTTCGGCACTTTCGAGGAGGAGCGGGACGCCGAGCCCCCGGTCTACGGCATCCTCGGTCCGCTGCGGAGCTGGAACCCGCTGTGGGCGAACCTGCACATCTACGCGCAGATGTGGCGCGATGCCTGGTATACGCGGCGCTGGGGCGACAAGTTGCGGGTGCTGGTTGCGCGCACCGGGTGGCGCCCGGCCGACGTGGCGGCGCGCTTCCCCGCGGTGAAGCGTCCGCTGGCGGAGTTTCGCCGCTACGACCCGCCGCTGGCGCGGCCGACGGCGTGGTACGCCGGGCTGCAGTTCGCGGCGCTGCTGCTCTTCGCGCTGTGGCTGGAGCAGGCGGCGCCCGGACTCGGCGGGGCCGCTCGCGTGGCGCTGTTCGGCTACCTGGTGTTCGGGCTGGTCGCCATCGGCGTCCTGCTCGAGCACGTTGCGCGGGGCCGGGCACTGGAGCGGCTGCGCCTCGCGCTGACGCTGGCCGCGGCGCTCATCCTGGCGTCCAGCGGCATGGCCGCGTGGCCTCTCGCGGCTGCCGTGTTCGCCTACCTGCTGCTCTCTATCTTCCTGCTGGCGCGAGCATCCAACCGCGGCTCCCCGAACTACCGGCCCGGTTGACGGGGAGCGCGCGGCGCCGCCGCGAGGCCTGGCGCGCGGGCTGGTCTATCCTCGTGGGGGGGCAGGCGGTGCCCGAATGAAACCTGGCGGGTGTCCGGAGGATGAAATTGCGCAGTTCCATAGCCCAGCGGCTCACGCTGTTCATGCTGACCCTGGCCATCCTGGGGACGCTGGCTGCGGCCGCCACCATGATCTGGCGGGAATATCATGCGGCGCGGGACAGCGCCTTCGCGCAGGCGCTGCTGCTGGCGCAACCGGGGGCCGTCAACGAGCGGGCGGTGCGGGATCGCGACATCGCGCTCATCAGCGAACTGCTGGCGCGTTTCATCGCGTTGCCGGGCGTGAAGTACGCGGCGGTGCGCGACCCGGATGGCAAGGAAATCCTGGCGCGCCGCGGCGAAGGTGGCGGTGGATATCCCGAAGCGGACTTCGGTCTCGCGCGCCGTGGCGTGGCGGCATTCGATACGGGCGTGGTCGATGCCGAGCGGCGGGCGGGCCTGGAACGCTTCAGCGACCTGACGGTGCCGGTGTTCGCGCGGGCGGGCAAGCAGCGCGACGGGCTGCCGCGGGGCGACGGCGCCGGCGAGGGCAGCCGTCACCTGGTCGGCTATTACCACCTGCGCATCAGCCTCGACCGGTTGTGGCAGCCGGTGCAGGGCTTCGCACTCAGGGTCGGGCTGGGCAGCGCCCTGTTCGTGGCCTTCGCGAGCCTGCTCACGCTGCGCGTCACGCGGCGCATTTCCGCGCCGCTGCGCGGGCTGGAGCAACTGGTGGAGCAGGTTTCCGCCGGCAACCTGGAGCAGAAGCTCGTGGTCAGGGGCGGGGGGGAGGTCGACCGCATCACCTCCCTGATCAACGCCCTGATATCGGAGCTGCACACCTACAAGCTGCAGACGGACACGAGCAACGTGCTGCTGAGCCGCAAGGTGGACGAGCGCACCGAGCAGCTGTCGCGGCGCAACGAGGAGCTCAACCGGGCGGTGCAGCAGGTCACCAGGAGCAAGGAACAACTGCACCAGCTGGCGTATTACGACAGTCTCACCGCGCTGCCCAACCGGCGCCTGTTCATCGAGCAGCTGGACGTGTTGCTGCGCCTGACCAGGCGCGAGCAACGGATCGTCGCGCTGCTCTTCGTCGACCTCGACAATTTCAAGCGCATCAACGATTCGCTCGGGCACGCGGCGGGCGACGTGATGCTGAAGGAAGTGGCCGGCCGGCTCTCCCGTTGCCTGCGCAGCAGCGACTTCCTCGCGGTCGGCTCGGCCGGCGACGCGCCGTCGAGCGTCGCCCGGCTGGGCGGCGACGAGTTCACCGTGGTGCTCAGCAACATCGACCGGCCGGAGAGCGCGGGCATGGTGGCCGAACGGTTGCTGCAGTCACTGCGCGCGCCGATGCTGATCGAGGGCCACGAGCTCGTCGTGACTCCCAGCATCGGCATCGCGCTCGCCCCGGACCACGCGGATTCCGTGAGCGAGCTGCTGAAGCTCGCCGACACCGCGATGTACCACGCCAAGTCGGTCGGCCGGAACAACTACGCCTTCTACTCCAGCGAAATGAGCGGCAGCGGGGTGGGGCGCCTGAAGCTGGAGGCGGAGCTGCGCCGCGCGCTGGAGCGCCGCGAACTGGTCCTCCACTACCAGCCGCAGGTGCAGGTCGGGACCGGGGAGATCGTCGGCGCCGAGGCCCTGGTGCGGTGGAATCATCCCGAGCGCGGGCTGGTCCCCCCCGGACAGTTCATCCCGCTCGCCGAGGAGATGGGACTGATCGTCGAGCTCGGCGCCTGGGCCGTGGTCGAGGCCTGCAGCCAGATCCGCGCGTTCCAGCGCCAGCACCTGGCTGCGCCCAAGATATCCGTCAACGTGTCCAGCCTGCAGTTCAACGCGGCCTTCACCAGCCTCGTGCAGCGGACCATCGAGGATTTCGCCATCGACCCCGGCCTGCTGGAACTGGAACTCACGGAAGGCGTGCTGATGAGCAATGCCGAGGCCTCGATCCGCGCGCTGCACGACCTGAAGAATCTGGGCGTGAGCCTGTCGGTCGACGATTTCGGTACCGGCTATTCCTCGTTGAGCTACCTGAGCGAGTTCCCGCTGGACGAGCTCAAGATCGATCGCAGCTTCGTGATCGCCTTCGACAGCGGCCCGCGCAGCGCGAGCCTGGTCAGCGCCATCATCGCGATGGGCAAGAGCCTGAACCTGCGCCTGGTCGCCGAGGGGGTGGATTCCGGCCCCCAGTACCGCTTCCTGCGCGAGGCTGGCGTGGACGTGATCCAGGGCTTCCTGTTCAGCAAGCCCCTGCCCGCCGAGGATTTCGCCAGGCTGCTGGGCAGCAACGGCTTTGCCGATCAGATCCGCGGCCTCGACCGCGAGGCGGCCTGAGCGCCCGCCGCGCGCGTTCCGTGACGGACGTCGCGCAACCGGCCCTTGACGCCGTGGTGCGCTCCCGCCCCGTGGACTATATTTCTCAGCGATGCGCTGTCTGCATTGCCCACGGAAAGATCGATGTCCAAGGTGCTGAGGGCGAGGCCGGGTCACTTCCACGTCGCTGCGAAGCAGGCGCGTATCTCCGTGCAGGCGCTCAAGGTCGGG
>JAGPES010000184.1 GCA_018057015.1 Pseudomonadales bacterium
GGTCGACGCCCACGCCATGCGCCACGCCGTCTCCGCGCTGCACCGGCGCGGCCTGGGTGGCCGCAGCCTGCAGCGCTTCCTGTCCGCGTGCCGCGGCTTCTTCAACGACTTCGTGAGCCTGGGGCAACTGGGCGCGAACCCGGCGCTCGGCGTGTCCGCGCCCAGGTCGCCGCGCAAGCTACCCACCACGCTCGACGTGGACCAGGCCGCGCGGCTGCTCGACCTGGAGCCGGCGAGCTGGGAGGCGGTGCGCGACAAGGCCATGATGGAGCTGTTCTACAGCTCGGGCCTGCGCCTGTCCGAGCTGTGCGGCCTGGACGGCCCGGACCTGGACGTGGCGGGCGCGCTGGTCACGGTGACGGGCAAGGGCGCCAAGACGCGCACGCTGCCGGTCGGCAGGCTAGCGCTCGAGGCGCTCGGGCAATGGCTGGCACTGCGTCGCGACTGCGTGCGCGCGGCGCACACGCCGGCGCTGTTCGTCACGCGGCGCGGCACACGCATCAGCGTGCGCGCGGTGCAGAAACGCCTGGAGCAGCACGGGCGCGAGCGCGAGCTCGCGCAACGCCTGCACCCCCACATGCTGCGCCACTCGTTCGCGAGCCACGTGCTGGAATCCAGCGGCGACCTGCGCTCGGTGCAGGAAATGCTGGGTCACGCCAACCTCTCCACCACGCAGATCTACACGCACCTCGACTTCCAGCACCTTGCCAGGGTCTACGACGCGGCGCATCCACGCGCCACGCGCAAGCGTAATCCTGAAGAGGACTGAATCCGGGAGCTTGCGCATGGCGACGCGGCGCTACGCACTGATCACCTTCGATCTCGACGACACGCTCTGGGATGTCGGGACCGTGCTCGCGCGCGCCGAGCAGCGGGTGGAGCGGTGGATGCAGACGCATTGCCCGCGCGTGCCGCAACGCTACGACCGCGCGGCGCTGATGGAACTGCGCAAGCGGCTCTACCGTGACCGCCCCGAGTTGCGCCATCGCATCAGCGAGCTGCGCATCGAGGCCATGCGTCTCGCGCTGCTCGAATCCGGCCACGACGAGGACTCGGCGCGGCGGCTCGCCGCGCAGGCATTCGCGGTGTTCATGGAAGGCCGGCACGACATCGAACCGTTCGCCTCGGTCGACACCGTGCTCGCGCAGCTCGCGCGCCGCTACGTGCTGGGCGCGCTGACCAACGGCAACGCCGACGTGTTCCGCCTGCCACTCGGGCGTCATTTCCGCTTCGCGTTCAACGCCGAAACGCTGGGCGCCAGCAAGCCCGCGCCGGAGCACTTCGAGGCCGCGCTGCGCGCGGCCGACGTGCCGCCCGAGCGGGCGCTGCACGTCGGTGATCACCTCGAGCACGACGTGCTGGGCGCGCGCCGGGCGGGTATGACCGCGGTCTGGTTCAATCGCGAGGGTCGCGACCACGAAGACGAGGAACCGCCGCACGCGCAGTTCAGCGACTTCGGGGAACTGCCCGCGCTGATCGACAACCTGGAAGGAAAATGACGCCCCGCGTGCCGGGCGCGGGCTCAGGCCAGTTCGTTGCCCGCGGTGGCCGTCAGCGGAGCGGCCTGCGCGCTCACCGTCGGCTCGAGCTGCTGGATGCGGCCGCCGGCCCGGAGGAACGCGTCGATCTCCGCCTGCATCTGCTCGCGCAGCTTGCGTCTCGCCTCGGAGGAACGGGTTTCCGCGGGCTCCTCGCGCGTGGAGGACGCAGCCGCCACCTCGGCCTCCACGACTTCGGAATCAACGGCTTCGGTTTCGGTTTCGTCGTCTTCGGATGACATGAATTTCCCTTCCAATCATCGACACGCTTTCTCTGCCGGACCCCGTCGCGGCACGGCCACGACTCACAGCGCTTACTTATAGACCAGCGGCGCGGGAGTCAAAAACTTTTTGCTTATTTCATGCCGCGTTTTTATTACCTGCACGCATTCGCGCGCTCAGATCGCGTCCGGGCCCGTCTCGCCGGTGCGGATGCGGATGACCTGCTCGAGCGGCGCGACGAAAATCTTGCCGTCGCCGATCTTGCCGGTGTTCGCCGCGGAGCGGATCGCCTCGATCACCGCATCGGTCTGCGCATCGTCGACCGCGATCTCCAGCTTCACCTTCGGCAGGAAATCCACCACGTACTCGGCGCCGCGATACAACTCGGTGTGGCCCTTCTGGCGCCCGAAGCCCTTGACCTCGCTGACGGTAACACCCTGCACGCCGATGTCGGAGAGCGCGGAGCGCACGTCATCGAGCTTGAAGGGTTTGATGATGGCCGTGATCAATTTCATCGTCTGTCTCCAGGGACATGGCGGCGCCGGCTGGCTGGCCGGCGCGCAGTATACCGGGGCCCATTACAGCACAACAGCGCGAGTCAGGGGCAGTGCGCGGCGAGCGCATCGGCAAGGCCGCGCTCGTACTGCTCGCGCTCGGCGCTGCCGAGAACCTCGCGCGCACCGGCGCCGGAGTTGCGCACCAGGTAGGCGGCGTGGCGCGCGCGCTCGAGCTCGGTGCGCAGTTGCGCGCAGGCCTGGTCGCGCTCCGCGGCCGCGACCGCCGCCGCGGCTGCCGCCTCGCGGCGATCGCGGCGCTCGGCATCCCACACCTCGAGCAGCTTGCGGCTCTGCTCGCGATGGCGCTGCAACTCGGGATCGGATGTCGCGCTGGCTGCGGGCACCGCGATCTGCTGCACCGCCGCGCCCTGCGCCGGGGCGCGATCACCAAAGTGGATGTGCCCCTCGGCATCGGTCCAGCGGTATATTTCGGCGCTCGCCGGAAGGCTCGCGGCGGCAAAGAGCAGGAGCGGCCAGATAAGGTGCGGCACGGTCATGCGCCTCATGTTGCCCGAAGGCCGGAAGACATGCACGCGCTGGCAGGAATGGTCTTGCGGATCGGCATTGTTGTGGGTCGGCATTCATGCCGACATGTGCCTTGCCGAATGCTGCCGTCACCATAAATGGCGACCCACAACTGGCAACAAAAAAGGCGCCCCGAAGGGCGCAAACAGGAGAAGCGGGACCTGCGCGGTGCGGGCGATGCAGCCCGCGCATGACACATGGCGTGAGTGACGCTCCCCCTCCGGGCGGGGGAGCGTACCCTCGTCAGCCGTAGGCGCGTTCGCCGTGCTCGACCGTATCCAGACCCTGGCGCTCGGTCTCTTCCGTGACGCGCAGGCCTATCACCACGTCGATCAGCTTGAAGAGCACCAGGCTGACCAGGCCGGACCACACCAGGGTGATGCCAACGCTCTTGGCCTGGATGATCACCTGGGCCAGCATGTCGTATGGAGCCACCTCCATGGTCACCCAGTCGTAGAAACCGGCGCCGCCCAGTTGCGGATCGGCGAACACGCCCGTCAGGATGGCGCCCAGGATCCCGCCAACGCAGTGCACGCCGAAGACGTCGAGCGAGTCGTCGTAGCCGAGCTTGCGCTTGAGCCAGCTGACCGCCCAGAGGCAGACCAGGCCGGCAGCCGCGCCGATGACCAGCGCGCCCATCGGTCCCACCCAGCCGCATGCCGGCGTGATGGCAACCAGGCCCGCAACCGCACCCGAGGCGGCGCCGAGCATGGTCGGCGTACCGCGCACCGCCCACTCCACCAGCGTCCACACCAGCGTGGCAACCGCGGTGGCGAGGACGGTGTTGATGTACACCTGGCCGGTGAACGCGTTGGACTCGAGGTTGGAGCCGACGTTGAAGCCGAACCAGCCCACCCAGAGCAGCGAGGCGCCGATCATCACCAGTGGCAGGTTGTGCGGTGCCATGGCGCTGGTGCCGTAGCCGATGCGCTTGCCGACCAGCAGGGCGCCGACCAGTCCGGCGATGCCCGCGTTGATGTGCACCACCGTGCCGCCGGCAAAGTCCAGAGCCCCGAGCTGGAACAGGTAGCCGGCGTGGCCGAGCGCAGCCGCTGCGGTCTCGGCGTCGGTGTAGGCATCGGGGCCGTCCCAGAACCACACCATGTGCGCGATCGGGAAGTAGGCGAACGTCAGCCAGAGCACCACGAACAGCAGGATGGCGCCGAACTTCATGCGCTCGGCGAAGGCGCCGACGATGAGGCAGGGCGTGATCGCCGCGAACGTGCCCTGAAAGGCGATGTACACGTACTCCGGGATGTAGACACCCTTGGAGAAGGTCGCCGCCAGCGTGGTCGCGTCGACGCCGTTCAGGAACAGCTTGTCGAAGCTGCCGATGAACGCGTTGCCGGTGGTGAACGCGAGGCTGTAGCCGTAGATCACCCACAGCACGGTGGCGAGGCAGAACACGATCATGACCTGCATCAGCACGGACAACACGTTCTTGGAACGCACCATGCCGCCGTAGAACAGCGCCAGGCCGGGGATCGTCATCATGGTGACCAGCAGCGTGGCGGTCAGCATCCACGCGATGTCACCCTTCTCGGGGGTCGGCGCGTCGGCGACAGCCAGTGCCGGCGCGAGGGCCAGCAAGGCGCCGCCCGCGATACGCAGGAGTTTCGTCGTCATGGGATCGCTCCTTGTGATACCTGTTGGGGTCGGGGTGCGCGTGCTCATACCGCCTCCTCGCCCGTTTCGCCGGTGCGGATCCGCACCGCCTGGTCGATCGGCGTCACGAAGATCTTGCCGTCGCCGATCTTGCCGGTGCGCGCGGCCTTGGTTACGGCCTCGATGACCTGCTCGACGATGCCCCCGGGCACGACGACCTCGATTTTCACCTTGGGCAGGAAGTCGACGACGTATTCGGCGCCGCGATAGAGCTCGGTGTGCCCCTTCTGGCGACCGAAGCCCTTGACCTCGCTGACGGTGATGCCCTGCACGCCGATTTCCGAGAGCGCCTCGCGCACGTCATCGAGCTTGAAGGGCTTCACAATGGCAGTGACCATTTTCATAGCTTTTCCTCCCGTGGCCGCCCCGCGCACGGGGCGGCGCTGGCTGTTGTCGTCAGAGTGCCTTCGAAATCGAGAACACGACGCGGTCGTCGCCGAGCTCGTTGTCGTCGTCGTCGATCGTCGTGCCCCAGTAGGCCACCGCGAGGTTCACCCCGAGCAACGTCTTGCCGAGCTGGACCTTCCACTCGGTGTACTCGTTCTCCGGCTCCGCCTCGAAGGCGATGTTGTTCTCGTCGCCGTCGGCCGCGTTCAGCGCGACGTGCAGGCCGAGCGTGAAGTCGGCAGGCAGCGCGAAGTTGTAGTCGGCGAAGTAATAGAAGAAATCGACGTCGCCCTCACCGAACGGATCCTGCCCGAGGTAATCCCACGAGTAGTTCACGCCGACCGTGAGGTCCTTCCAGGTGAGCGCGACCTTGCCCTCGTTGTAGTTCAGGTCCGATTCGCTCACGTAGCTGTAGTAGATGTAGCCGAGATCGAGGGTGAGGTCCTCGCCAAGCGGGAACTTGTAGCCGCCGTAGTAATCGATTTCGGCCTGCGCGTCGGTCAGGAAATCGACGTTCGACCCCCACGTACCGGCGTAGAAGCCGCAGTACGTCAGGTCGAATCCGCCCTGGATCGCCGGGTCCTCCTGCGTCTGCGATTGGCCGCGGAACACGTATTCGGAGGCGAGCGTGACGTTGCCGCTGATGCTGAGTTCCTCGGCGGCCAAGGCCGGCAGGCTGCCCACGAACCCGAGGGCGCCGACGGTGAGCGCGCTGGCTATCGCGTTGATCTTCATTCGATGGTCTCCTTTGACTCCTGCGGAATTGCTTTCAGGTTTCACCGCGACACCGCGTCGTGAAACTCGAACACGTCTCAGCAGAAGTCGTGCCAAGACGTAATATTCTTTTTTTATCAGTCAGTTGAAAGGGAAACAGCCACCAGCGTAGCGATCGTGCACCGACCCCGCAGGGACGCCGTGCACCGTGATGGTGCGGTCGCACCGGGTTCGTGCGCGCGAATGCGAGCCGCCGTCGCGCGGCGGCAGGAGCATTGGCGATGGCGATGGATTAGACTACGCGCCGGAACCCTGACGCGGACGGTCATGATCAACGACAACCTGATACGCAGTCTCGGCGATCAGCTCGGCCGTTTCATCGGCGACAGCGCCGCGCGCGAGGACATGCAGAAGAGCCTGAACACGATCGTGCAGGGCGTGTTCGCACGTCTCGACCTGGTCACGCGCGAACAGTTCGATGCGCAGCTGGAGACACTCGAGCGCACACGCGAACAACTCACCAGGCTCGAGGAAGAGCTCGCGCGGCTGCAGGAACAGCTCGCGCAACGGGAGCGCGCCACGGAGTAGCGGCGCGCGGACAACCACCATGTATCCAGGGAAGGATCATGCAACTCGCCACCATCGCCACCCGTGCCCAGATCGGCATCGCCGCCCCGGCGGTGCGCGCCGAAATCCACCTCTCCAGCGGCCTGCCGCGCACGGCGATCGTCGGCCTGCCCGAGACCGCCGTGCGCGAGAGCAAGGACCGCGTGCGCAGCGCGGTACTGAACTCGCAGTTCGAGTTCCCGCTCTCGCGCATCACCATCAACCTGGCGCCGGCGGACCTGCCGAAGGATGGCGGGGGACGCTATGACCTGGCGATCGCACTCGGCATCCTCGGCGCCTCGGGGCAGCTGGACAGCGGCGCCTTCGACGGTTTCGAGTTCATCGGCGAGCTCGCGCTGAACGGCGAGATCCGCCCGGTCTGCGGCGCGCTCCCCGCCGCGCTCGCCTGCCACGCCGCGGGCCGCGCGCTGGTGCTGCCCGAAGGCAATGCCGCCGAGGCGGCGCGCATCCCGGGCGCCTGCGTGCTGCCGGCGCGCAACCTGCTGCAGGTGTGCGCGCACCTGAAC
>JAGPES010000185.1 GCA_018057015.1 Pseudomonadales bacterium
CGTCGGTACCGGGCAGAGCTTGATCGGTTCCATCTCGAAGATCTGGCCCTTGTATCCGAAGTACTCGCCCGTCATCAGGCCGCGGATGATCTCGATCATCTCGTCCATGCGCTGGCCGCGCTTTTCCCAGGGGATCTGGCAGGCCTCGAAGTCTTCCGGCCACGGGCTCAGTCCCACGCCGAGGCCGATGCGGTTGTTGCTGAGCACCGCGAGGCTGGACAACTGCTTGGCGACGATCGCGGGCTGGCGGATCGGCAGTTTCACCACCGAGGTGGTGATGCGGATCTTCGTGGTAACGGCCGCCGCCGCGGCCATCGCGATGAAGACCTCGAGGAAGGGCACGCCGTCGAGGAAGTCGCGGCTGCCGTCGTCGTTGTAGGGATACTTCGCGTTGCTCTCCTTCGGGTAGCAGATGCTGTCCGGGAAGCTGAAGCTGTCGAAGCCGAGTTCTTCGGCCGCGCGTGCCAGCGGCAGGTACTGGTCCGGGGCGGGCATCGAGGCGTGGTAGGCAAAGCGCATGGTCAGTCCTCTTTCGTTGGGGCAGCAACCGCGCAGGCCGCTGACACGTGGTGTGGTTGTCTTTGTACGGCGCAGACGGCGCGCCGGTTCAGCCACGAACACCTTAGCGCAACCGCCGATCCCGGCGTTAGACAAATCAGACCACGACGATGCGCGCGCCGCTTCACCCCTTCGGGGAATGGCGGCTCTCAGCGCGCCCGGGGCAGCTGTGCCAGCAGCTTGCGCGCCATGCGATCCAGCGCCGCCTGCAGCCGCGCGCCCCGCGGGAGTTCGCCGGGGAAGGACTGCCGCGCGGTCCCCTGCCAGGCCAGGGTGCCGCCGGAGGACGGGAAAAGCAGCACGGTGAGCGTGAGCTCGCGGTAGAAGGCCGCATCGGCCACGGTGTGGTCCATCGAACCGGTGCCGTCGTCGCTGCCGGCTCCCCGCCAGCTGCGGCTGTAGTCGGAAGGCGCATCCAGCCGTCGCGCATTGACGCCGCCGGCGTCGGCCAGCGTGTATTCGATTCCAAGTGCCGCGGCGCCATCGGGCAGGGCCGGCGCGTAACCCCGGGCCTGCATCGCGCCGGTGATGGCGGCGCGAATCGCCGTGTCCATCGTGCGCGCGGCGGCCGATATCTGCGCTTCGGAGGCGAGTGGCGAACGCAGAAAGCGAAAGGCCTGTTGCGATTCGATGCGCGCGGCCGGATCCTGCACCTGCTGCGCCACGCGCAGGTCGGTGCAGCCGCCGAGGCAGAGCAGCAGGAGCAGCGCCCGCTGACGCCGCGCGTGGCGGGCCGCTAAACTGGCGCTCCCCGCGCCGCGCCGCGACGGCACGAGCCGCTGGCTGGCGCAACGTTCTGTTTCAAGGATTTCCACAGCGATGATGTCCCCCCGGACCCACACGACCCTGCCCGGCCTCGTCCTGCGCCAGGCCGAACGCCCCGATGCCGCGCTGGTGCTCGATTTCATCCGCGAGCTCGCCGCTTACGAGAAGCTCTCCCACGAGGTCGTGGCCACGGCCGCCGACATCGAGGATACCCTGTTCGGTGCCCGCCCGTTCGCCGAGGTGGTGATCGCGGAGCTGGACGCCGCGCCGGCCGGTTTCATTCTCTGGTTCCCGAACTACTCGACCTTCCTCGGCAAGCCGGGCATCCACATCGAGGATCTTTTCGTGCGGCCGCAGATGCGCGGGCGCGGTATCGGCAAGTGCCTGCTGGCCTGGGTGGCCCGCGTGGCGCACAGCCGCGGCTGGGGACGCGTGGAATGGTCGGTGCTCGACTGGAACGAGCCGGCGCTGCGTTTCTACGCATCCATCGGGGCCGCGGCCAGGACGGAATGGGTGCTGCAGCGTCTGAGCGGGGCGGCGCTGGCGCGGCTGGCGGGGCAATTTCCCGCGCCGGACTGAGCCACCGGCGCGCGCCGTGAGCCGCGCCGGTTGCGCACCGCGCGCGCGTGTTGCACCGGGCGCCGAAGGGATTATGCTGTGGTCGGATCGACCGCGCGGCAGGCCGCCGCGACACGACAAACCCCGGGGGAGGACTCATGCCGGATCTGCAGACCGCGCGCGTACAGCTGACCGCAATGCGCGATGAACTCGAGGAACGGGTGAGGCGCATCGACGCCGATCTGCGCAAGCGCGACGAGCCCATGTCGGCCGACTTCGCGGAGCAGGTCGTCGAGCAGGAGAATCTCGATGCGCTCTACGCGATCGAATCCGAGGGTCGTCTCGAGCTGCAGAAGGTGCTGCACGCCCTGGCGCGCATGGACCGCGGCGAATACGCCGTGTGCGCTCGCTGCGGAGGCCCGATCGGCACCGGGCGCCTGGCGGCGCTACCTTACGCCGACACCTGCATCGGCTGCGCCGACTGAGCCGGGAGCACAGAGCATGGCTGTCGAGACACTGCAGGCTGAAGCGCTGTTCCAGGCCACCGATGCGCAGACGCTCGGGTTCCGTTCGACCGCGGAACTGCCGGACGTGGATTCCGCGATGGGGCAGGACCGCGCGATAGCGGCGATCGAGTTCGGCGTGGGGATCCAGCGCGAGGGCTACAACCTCTTTGTCGCGGGCCCGACCGGCATCGGCAAGCGCACGCTGGTCGACCAGCTCCTGGCGCGTCACGCCGGGGAGCGCGGCGAGGCGAGCGACTGGTGCTACGTCAACAACTTCGAGGACCCTTCGCGCCCGCGCGCGCTCGCCCTGCCGCCGGGCAAGGGCGTGCAGCTCAAGCGCGACATGGAGAAGCTGATCGAGCGCATGCTGGTCACGGTGCCCAACGTGTTCCGCGGTGACGAGTACCGCCGGCGCATCAGCGATATCCAGGAGGAATACCAGGAGCGCGAGGGCAAGCTCTTCGGCGACCTCAACGAGGAGGCGCGCGGCAAGGGCATGGTGGTGATCCGCACGCCCGGCGGCTACACCATAGGACCGGTGCGCGAAGGCAAGCTGATGACGCCCGCGCAGTTCAACGACATGAGCAAGGAGGAGCAGGATCTCGCCAAGGCCGTCATCGAGGAGCTGAACCGCAAGCTCAAGACGATCATCGAGAACATCCACGACTGGCAGGAGGAGAGCACCGATCGCGTCAAGGCAATCGACAACGAATTCATCCACGACATCATCGATCCGATGATGGTGGCGCTGAAATCGCGCTACCAGATGTACCCGGCGGTCCTCGAGTTCCTCGGCGCCGCGCACCAGGACATGGCCGAGAACATCTGGGATTTCATGCCCAACGAGCAGCAGGAAGGCAACACGCCGCTGCGCAAGAAGGTGTTCGCGATGGAGCACCTGCGCTACCACGTGAACGTGCTGGTCGACCACGACGGCGCGAGCGGCGTGCCGGTGCTGTACGAAGACAATCCGACCCTGCAGAACGTGATCGGACGCATCGAGCACATCGCGCAGATGGGCACGCTGGTCACCAACTTCAGCCTGATCAAGCCGGGGGCCCTGCACCGTGCCAACGGCGGCTACCTCGTGCTGGATGCGCGCAAGGTGCTGATGAGCTCCTTCGTCTGGGACGCGCTGAAGCGCGCCATCCGCTCGCGCGAGATCCGTATCGAATCGATCGAACGGATCCTCAGCATGGTGTCGACCACCTCGCTCGAACCCGAGCCCATCACGCTCGACGTGAAGATCGTGCTGGTCGGCGACCGCTACATCTACCACCTGCTGAAGGAATACGACCCCGAGTTCAGCCTGTACTTCAAGGTCAATGCGGACTTCAGCGACAGCATGGACCGCAGTCCCGAGTCCGTTTCGCTCTACGCGCGCGTCATCGCGACACTGGCGCGGCGCGAGAAGGCGCGCGCGCTCTCGGCCGGCGGCGTGGCCCGCGTGATAGACCAGTGCGCGCGCGACGCCGAGGACAGCCAGAAGCTGTCGCTGCACCTGGGCGACCTGGTCGACCTGATCCTGCAGGCGGATTTCTGGGCTGCGCGCGAGAACATCGCGCTGATCGAGGCGCGCCATGTCGACAGGGCCATCGCGCAGCGGCGCTTTCGCAACAACCGCTACCAGGAATTGCTGGCCGAGCAGATCCACAAGGGCGTGATGCTGCTCGCCACCGAGGGCATGCAGGTCGGACAGATCAACGGGCTGTCGGTGATCCAGCTCGGCGACTACAGCTTCGGCCGGCCTTCGCGCATCACCGCCACGGCGCGCCTGGGTTCGGGCAAGCTTATCGACATCGAGCGCGAGACGGAGCTCGGCGGGCCGCTGCATTCCAAGGGCGTGATGATCCTGTCCAGTTTTCTCGCCAGGCGCTACGCGCAGAGCCAGCCGCTCGCGCTTTCGGCGAGCATCGTGTTCGAACAGTCCTACGGGCGCGTCGACGGCGACAGCGCCTCGATGGCCGAGCTGGTCGCGCTGCTGTCGGCGATCGCCGGCATCCCGATCCGCCAGGACCTCGCGATGACCGGCTCGGTGAACCAGCTCGGCGAAATGCAGGCGATCGGCGGCGTCAACGAGAAGATCGAGGGTTTCTTCGACGTGTGTGCGGCGCGCGGGCTGAGTGGCACCCAGGGCGTGCTGATCCCGGCCTCGAACGTGCAGCACCTGATGCTGAAGCCGGAGGTGGTCGAAGCCTGCCGCGCGGGACGCTTCCACGTCCACGCCGCGAGCTCGGTCGACGACGCGATCGCGCTGCTCACCGGCACGCCGGCCGGCGCGATGCGCGAGGACGGCAGCTTCGAGGCCGGCTCGGTCAACGAGCGGGTGCGCGCGCGGCTGGACGAGCTGGCCGAGATCGGCCGCAAGCAGTCCGGCCGCGGCGACGACAAGTCCGCGGGCAACGACAAGCCATGAATGCGCAGGACGGCGAGCAGAAGGCGAAGATCCGCCGCATCATGCTGGCGCTCGACGCCATGCACTGCGAGGCTGCGCTGATCGAGGCCGCGGTGCTGATCGCTTCCAAGCTCGGGGCCGAGCTCGACGCGCTGTTCGTCGAGGACTCGGATGTTTACGCCGTGGCAGACCTGCCCATCACGCACGAGATCTCGCTCGGCTCTGCGCGCGAGCGCGCGATCACCGGGCCCCACGTGGAGCAGGCGTTGCGCTGCCTGTCGCGCGAGGCGCAGCAGCGCTTCAGCGCGGTCACGCGGCGCAGCCGCGTCAAGGGCGAGTTCCAGGTCACGCGCGCGCGCCGCGGCGAGGCGCTGAGCGACGCGTCGGCACGCGTCGAACTGCTGCTGATGCAACCCAGGGAGCGCACCATCGTGCGCGTGCGCATCCAGGAGACGCGCCCGCCGCGGGTGTTCGTGCTCTGCGGCGCCACGGCGGCCAGCCGGCGCGCGCTGGAGCTCGCGGCGCGCCTCGCGCACCAAGACCATCACGTGCTCGAAGTTATCGCCGGCGGCGAGGTCGACGCGGCGCAACTCGCCGGCATCGAGAAGACCGGGCTGCGCGTCAACCTGCACGCGCATCCGGCTGGCACCGACAGTCTCGACATGCTGCGCGAGGTCGAGAACCGGCCGGGTAACATGCTGCTGATCGCCGGTGACCTGACGCCCGCGAAGGACCGGCGCACCGTGCTCGAGGAGTTGTCGCATCTGCGCTGCCAGGTGCTGCTGGTGAACTGACCGTGGGTTCGGCTTCAGCCGAACAGATGTCCGGATGAATCCGGACCCACATATACCCCCACACAGCCGCGGGTGAATATCCGCGAAGCGCTCTGCTACCATACCGCCACGATTCCAGAGCCACCAACCGGAGAGAACAGACATGACAATCAAGGTCGGCGACCGCATACCTTCCGTGAACCTGAAGAAGATGGGCGAGAAAGGCCCCGAGAACATCAGCACCGACGAGATCTTCAACGGCAAGAAGGTCGTGCTGTTCTCGGTACCGGGCGCCTTCACGCCCACCTGCAGCGCGGCGCACCTGCCGGGCTACGTGGTGAACGCGGACAAGATCAAGGCCAGGGGCGTGGACACCATCGCCTGCATGGCGGTGAACGATGCCTTCGTGATGGGTGCCTGGGGCAAGGCGCAGAACGCCGAGGAGCTGCTGATGCTCGCCGACGGCAACGCCGATTTCGCCAGGGCGCTGGGACTCACGCTGGACGGCACCGGCTTTGGCATGGGCACGCGCTCGCAGCGCTTCGCGCTGGTTGCCGAGAACGGCGTGGTCAAGCACCTGGCCGTGGAGCCGGGCCCGGGTCTCGACGTGTCCGCCGCCGAAAAGATACTTGACGTACTCTGATCCCGGAGGGATATCCATGAGCGCTCCCGTTCGTGCCGGCGACGGTCCCATCGCCGTCGATGTCGAGGCAGGCAAGAGCTACTGGTGGTGCAGTTGCGGTCGTTCCGCCAGGCAACCGTTCTGCGACGGTTCGCACAAGGACACCGCTTTCACGCCGGTGAAGTATGAGGCGAGCGAGACGCGCACCGCGTATTTCTGTGCCTGCAAGGCCACGGCCAACCAGCCGCTGTGCGATGGAAGCCACAACCGCACCTGAGCGCCGGCAGGGGCAGGCAACGGAGACCGTGTTCCGTTCCTGCCCTGTCTGCGAGGCCAGCTGCGGCCTCGCGCTGGAGGTCGACCACGGCGCCAACCGCGTGATCTCGGTGCGGGGCGACCCCGAGGATCCGCGCTCGCGGGGCTACGTCTGCGCCAAGTCGCAGGTGGTAAAGGATCTCTACGAGGAGCCCGCGCGGCTCAGGCGCCCGGTACG
>JAGPES010000186.1 GCA_018057015.1 Pseudomonadales bacterium
CGGAGGAGGTGGCCGATCTGATCGTGCGCTGCGCGCGCGATGGCAGGGCGGAACGCGCGCTGCCCGTCCTGTCGGGGTGGCTCGCCAACATCGGCTATCTTTGCCCGCCGCTGGCGCGCGCGCTGCGCCCGGCGCTGGAGCGGCGCGGGCGGCAGGCCAAGGCGGCATATCGCGCTCGACGCGCGGGGAGTTGAAGCCGATGGACACGATGCGATTCGTGCAGATCAGCGCTTTCGGCGGACCGCAGGTGCTGCGCGAGGCCCGCGGGCCGGTCCCGGAGCCGCTGGCCGGCGAGGTGCTGGTCAGGGTCGCGTGTGCCGGTGTGAACCGGCCCGACGTGGCGCAGCGCCAGGGTTTCTATCCGCCGCCGCCGGGCGCCTCCCCGGTGCCGGGACTGGAGATCGCCGGCGAGGTCGTAGCCACGGGTCCGGGCTGCGTGCGCTGGCGCGTGGGCGACGCGGTGTGCGCGCTGGTTGCCGGTGGCGGTTACGCCGAGTACGCCACGGCGCCGGAGGCGCAGTGCCTGCCGCTGCCGCGCGGACTGTCGCCGTGCGAAGCCGCGGCGCTCCCCGAGACCGCGTTCACGGTGTGGAGCAACGTATTCGAGCGCGGCGCGCTGGCGCGTGGCGAACTGCTGCTGGTGCACGGCGGCACCAGCGGCATCGGCACGCTGGCCATCCAGCTCGCCAAGGCACGCGGGGCGCGCGTCGTGGCGACCGCCGGCAGTGCGGAGAAGTGTGCCGCCTGCCGCGAACTCGGCGCCGACGTGGCGGTGAATTACCGCGAGACGGATTTCGTATCCGCAGTGAAGGAATCCAGCGGCGGGCGCGGCGCCGACGTAATCCTCGACATGGTCGGCGGCGATTACATGCAGCGCAACGTACGCGCCGCCGCCGAGGAGGGGCGCATCGTGCAGATCGCCTTCCTCCATGGCTCGAAGGCGGAACTGGACCTGATGCCGCTGATGCTGAAGCGCCTGGTGTTCACTGGCTCGACGCTGCGCGCACGATCGGCGGACTTCAAGGCCGCGCTGGCGCGGACGGTGGAGCAGAACGTCTGGCCGTTGGTGGAGTCGGGGCGGGTGCACCCGCGCATTGCGCGTGTTTTTCCGCTGAACGAGGCAGCCGCCGCGCACGCGCTGATGGAGTCCAGCGCGCATATCGGGAAGATCGTGCTGCGGGTCGACTGAGAGCCCCCGTCCCGTTGGCGCTATCGCTGATTGCCCCTGCGGTCGGACTCGCCCGACGCCGCCGCGATCGAGGGGATTACCAACCGTCAGCGGCCTTGGCCGGTTCGGGATCCTCGGCGGCGGGTTGTGTCGCGGCATCGGTTCCGCGGCGCACCGTGCCGCCACGCATCGCGTCGACGGAGACGTCCGCAGCCGTCGCGTTCGGCGAGTCGGGCGCGACTAGACGCTGCAACTCACCCTGTTTGCGGATCGCCTCGCGGTAGATCGCGTCCTTGTCGATGACTGGCGTGACGTCGGGTGCGGGAGGGCAGACGGCTACCATGTCGGGCGCTTCCTGGTCGGTGCCGGGCTTCTCCATCGGGTGTAGCTCGTTGCCGAGTTCGAGCGCACTCACCAGCGAACCGGCACTGGCCAGCGCGCGGGCATAGGAAATGCCGTGCAGGCGCTGCGCGTTCACGTAGGCGCGTCGCGCGTCGTAGTACTCGTTCTCGGTGTCGAGCATGTCCAGCAGGGTGCGCTGACCAATGTCGAACTGGCGCCTGTAG
Source organism: Pseudomonadales bacterium (assembly GCA_018057015.1). Taxonomy (GTDB): domain Bacteria; phylum Pseudomonadota; class Gammaproteobacteria; order Pseudomonadales; family UBA5518; genus UBA5518. Next base: position 1,735 of record JAGPES010000186.1, read on the forward strand.
GCCACGCGTGCCTTGTCGATCGACATCTGGTGACGGTCGAGGTAGATCAGCTGCTGGTCCAGCGCACGCATTTCGTTGAAGGCGATGGACAGTTCCTGGCGGATATTGCGGCAGGTTTGCGTGCGCAGGTCCTCCGCCTGGTCGGCCTTGTAGAGCAGCCGCCGGCGCTCGGCGCGGTCGGAACCCCCGTTGTAGAGGTTGTAGGTCATGACGAGCTCCACGACGCCTTCCTCGTAACGGCCGCTGATGTCGTCCTTGTCGTGCCAGACGTCCTGGCGAGCGCGCACGTCGAACCGCGGCAACATGGTGGCCTTCTGGACATCGGCGGCGCTGTCGGCCGACCACGCGTTGGCGATCATCGCGTTCATCCTCGGGCTCGAGGCGTAGGCCAGCGCGAGCGTGTCGTCGACGGTGCCGGGTAGCAGGTTCGGTGCGATTTCGGGTTCCTGGAGCGTTTCGGCGGGAGCCTCGCCGACGAGGCGCTGGTAGCGCATGCTGACGTCGTGCAGGTTCGTGACATCGGTCAGCAGGTTCGACTCCGAAAGGGCGAGCCGCCCGAAAGCCTGCGCCAGGTCGACCCCGCGGCTGACGCCGGCCTTCACGCGGCGCTCGATCTGCTCGTAGATCAGGCGGTGCGCCGCGTAGTTCTCCTTGGACAGTTCCACCAGCTCGCGATGGCGCAGTACGTCGTAGTACGCTCGGGCGACCTCGGCGCTCAATTGCTCCGAGGCAGCGAGGACCTCGAAGTAGCGCGCGCGCGCAGTGAAGTCGTAGCTCCTGACGCGGTTACGCGTCTCGAAGCCGTCGTAGATCATCTGGCTGAGCAGCACCGATACGCGGTCGCGGTTGAAATCGTAGTCGTCGAAGCGCGGGTCGTCGATGCGCTGCGTACCGACGGCCGCCTCGAGGTCCAGCCGCGGCAGGTAGCCGCCCCTGGCCACGCGGGTCTGCTGCTCCGCCGCCCGGAATTCGTGGAATGCTGAGAGTACTTCCGGGTTGCTCATCACGGTCTGTCGCGCCGCGTCCCGCAAGCTGCTGAGCGTGCCGGCGTGCGCAGTGGCCACGAAGGCGAGGCAAGCAGTGGCCATCGAAAGGCGGAATCGGCTGGTCTTCATCGGGTTCCCGTGCGGCTGAAAATCTGGAGGGATACCAGAAACACTCTACATTTTAGCCACTATATCGGTCTGCCAGCGTGCAATCCAGCCGACGAAATGCCGCCTTGCTGCTACTGTTTGACCTGCATCACACGGGGGGTGGGCGGACAGTGGAGTCTCGGAGCGGGAGCGGTGGACAGTGGGAAGCGCCTCACTCGCGCGCTTGAGCGTGCCGCGGATGGCGCGCCGTGGCCTCGGTGCGTTGCTGGTCGTGCTCGGCGCGATCACGGTGTGCCTCGCCAACCCGGATCTCGACCGTGTGGTGGAGCTCGCTCGGGAGCACTACGGCATACACGCGGCACAAACCGTGGACACATGGCGCGACCTGGTCGAGACGAACCGCGACCTGCCGGAACTCGAAAAGCTCGAGCTCGTCAACACGTTCTTCAACCACAACGTGGATTTCGAGCCGGACGCCCTGGTCTGGGGGCGGACGGACTACTGGGCGACGCCGCTGGAGACGCTGGGACGCGGGCAGGGCGACTGCGAGGACTACAGCATCGGCAAATACGTGACGCTGGGGCTGCTCGGCGTGCCGATCGAACGCCTGCGCATCACCTATGTGCGTGCCGAGACCGGGCTGCCTGGAAGCGGCGTCGTCCAGGCCCACATGGTGCTTGCCTACTACCCGGAGCCCGGCGCGGAGCCGCTGATCCTGGACAACCTCGTCGGCCAGCTCCGACGGGCCTCGCACCGCCCCGATCTGAAACCGGTGTTCGGTTTCAACAGCGAGGGACTCTGGGTCGCTGGCAAGAAGGCGCTGGCGGATCCGACGGCGCGACTCTCGCGCTGGCGCGATCTGCTTCGCCGGATGAACGATCAGGGCCTAAACTGATGATCGCGTCACATATCCTGAAACCGTATTTCCCGTGGGAGTCGTCGGCATGTCGCTCATAAAGCAGCTCTGGCTGGCGATAGCGCTCGTGATGCTGGTTGCGTTCGCTGGCAGCTTCCTGGTCAGCAGCCTGTCGGCCAAGGCCTATCTCGAGGAGCAACTTCTGCTGAAGAACCTCGACAACGCGACCTCACTGGCTTCGACGCTGTCGCAGATGCCGAAAGACGAGGTGACCATCGAGCTGCTGATTTCCGCGCAGTTCGATACCGGCCATTACGAGAGCATCCGTCTTGTCGACCCGTCAGGAAAAATCCTCGTGGATCGCTCCAGCGATGTCACGGACGACGGAGCGCCGGCATGGTTCGTCGGCGTATTCCGCATCGGGGCCGCGCCAGGCGTGGCCCAGGTGCAGGATGGCTGGCAGCCATACGGCACACTGACGCTCAGCAGCCATGCCAGGTTCGCGTATCGCGAACTGTGGAACAGCACGTTGCGCCTGCTGGGCTGGTTCGTCGCTGCGGCGTTGCTGACCGGAATCGCCGGTACCGTGCTGTTGCGCCTCATCCTGCGTCCGCTCGACAAGGTGGTACACCAGGCCGAGGCAATTGGCGCACGCCGCTTCATCACCATCGAGGAACCCTCGACGACGGAATTTCGGGCGGTGGTCCGGTCCATGAATGCGCTGGCGCGGCGAGTGCGGCAAATGCTGGAAGACGAATCCTCGCGGCTCGAACAGCTGCGGCGCGAGGCGCACCACGATGCGCTCACCGGGCTGCTCAATCGCGGCCACTTCCTGGCGCGGGTGCAGACCGCGCTGGAGCGCGAGGATGCCGGCGCCGAAGGGGTGCTAGTCATCGGCCGGCTGCTCGATCTTCACGAATTGAACCGGGCGCAGGGTTGGGCCGTGATGGACACGCTGATCAAGCGCTTCGCCGACGCGCTGCGCGCCATGGCGCCGCAGGATGCCGAGTGGGTCTTGGGTCGCCTGAACGGTTCGGATTTCGCAGTGCTGGCCCCCGGGGAGGACGAGGCCGGCGCGCTGGCGCAACGCGTGCAGGAGGCGCTGCAGATGCTGGCGCGCGAGCTCGACCTGCAGGCCGTATGTCACTTGCCTGCAGCGGCGACACCGTACCGGCACGGCGACCAGCTCTCGCGCGTGCTCGCGCGCGTCGACGTGGCGTTGGCGAATGCGGTCGCGCAGGGCGGCGACACGGTGCAGGTGGCGGGAATGGAACAGGCGCCGGCCGACGCCGGCAAGCGCGTGGATCTCGCGACGTGGCGCCAAAGGTTCGACTCGGCACTCACCATGGGGCAGGTGAAACTGCACAGCTACCCGGTGGTCGACGCCGCCGGGCAGTTGCTGCACGGCGAATGCGTGGCGCGGCTGCAACTGGGTGCGGACAGCGACTGGTTGCACGCGGGTGAATTCGTTCCCTGGCTCGCGCGCCTGGGCGATCTCGGGCGGCTGGACGAGATGGTACTCGACCTCGCGATCGCACGGCTGCTCAACTGCACCGACAACGTCTGCATCAATCTCTCCGCGCAATCGATGAACGACGCGGTGCTGGTGCATCGCCTGGCATCGCGTCTCGGCGAGACGCCCGAGCTCGCGAAGCGGCTCTGGCTGGAAGTGCCCGAGTACGGCGTGTTCCAGAACCTCGAGAATTTCCGCATCCTCAGCGCGCTGCTCAAGCCCGTCGGATGCCGCATCGGGATCGAACACGTGGGGCACCAGGTCGCGCATATCGGCGAGTTGCACGACCTGGGACTCGACTATCTGAAGATCGATGCTTCCTTCGTGCAGAACATCGACCAGAACCAGGCCAACCAGGTTTTCCTGCGCGGGCTCGCGATCATCGCGCACTCCATCGGTCTTTCCGCGATGGCCGAGGGAGTGGGCACCGAGGCGGAGTTTCGCACGCTGGTCGAGCTCGGCTTCGACGGTGCCACCGGCCCGGCCATCACCGCGCGCGCGCAGGAGCGCCAACCGCTCGCCTGATTCGGTCAGAGCAGTCCGGTGTCCTCTCCCAGCAGGCCGAGGTGGGTGCCGGTCTCGCGCAGCCCGCGACGCTCGATCAGCTTGCGCTGCGCTGCGACCGGCAGGTCGGTGAATCGGATCAGGTTCTTGTCTATCAGCAGGTTCACCAGGTCGTCGAGAACGCGCACCACGTCCCGGTCCGATTCCTCCAGGCGCGACCGTGCATTCCCGAGTCTCTGCTCGAATTCGGCGATCTCGGGCAGATCGAATGCCACATGCTCGAATCCTTCCAGCGGCTCGGTGCTCAGCGCGACCACCTGACCGCTCGCGTCCCGGCGTACGTACGGCATGGCTCCGTCTCCTTGAGGCAAGCCCTGCCCGGCGCCAGGCCGGGCAGGGCCGCTGGCATCGCTACTCGGTGATCAGCTTGCCGTGGTTGATCAGGTTGTCGATGATCTGCTGGTCGCTGCCAAGGCTCAGCAGGTCGACGTTCTGCAGCTCGATCGTCTGGTAGGCCACGCCGGCGTCATGCGCGGCGTCTCCGGTGAACTCACCAGCCGTGCTGATCCTCACCAACGTGCCTCCGGTGTCCGACTGTTCGAAGTGCAGGTAGCTGTCGAGACTGTCGGCACTCTCCGGCGGCAGCAGGTCCCTCAGGTCGAGCACGTCGCCCCCACTCGCCGGTTCGTTCATGTCGAAGTTGCTGATCGCATCGTGCGCGCCGGGTTCGGCCAGCGTCCACTTGAACACGTCCGCGCCCTCGACACCCGCGAATTCGGAGTCGCCCGACACGTCGGAGACCACGTTTTCACCCGCGTCACGGGTAGTCGAGACGTCATCCGTAGTCGTCCTGTCACCGTCACCGGACTTATCGGCGCCTTCGTCGATGGCCGTGCTGTCGAGTATTTCGTCCGCGCTCAGCATTGCTGGTTCCAGTGGCAGATCAATCGGCACCAGGC
>JAGPES010000187.1 GCA_018057015.1 Pseudomonadales bacterium
GAGCCGTGGTCGTCGGTGGCATCGTCGTGGTACAGCGCGGCCATCTTCACGTTGTCGTGGCGGTCGGCCGCGGTGAAGTAGGCCGCCAGCAGGTCCCGGATGGCCTGCTTGTCGATCAGTTCCTGCAGTTCGGGCGGGTAGGCGTTGCTCATGCGGGTACTCGCGTGCTTGGCGTGACGGGCGCGCCGATTATGCCCAAGCGCGGGGGGGCTCGCATCTGTCCTGCGCCGGATCATGGTGGCGGTTGCGATGGAGACGCCGCGCGGTGCTACCATCGGACGCCGGATGATTCATTCTCCACGGGAGGCCCGATGCGCAGACTGGCCCTGACCGATGCGTTCTTCCTGATGAACGAGACCCGCCAGACCCCGATGCACGTGGGCGGGGTCAACCTGTTCACGTTGCCCGAGGGCGCCGACGAGCAGGAGTTCCTGTCGCACCTCGGAAAGATCCTGCGCCAGGAGGGGCCGCTGCGCCGGCCCTTCGGCGAACGCCTGGAGATGGGTCCGCTCGGCGTGGCCGGCCCGCTCTACTGGGAACCCGACACGCAGCTCGACATGGATTACCACGTACGCCACTCGGCACTGCCGAAGCCGGGGCGCTACCGCGAGCTGTTCGCGCTGGTGTCGAGGCTGCACGGCACGCTGCTCGACCGCAACCGGCCGCTGTGGGAGATGCACCTGATCGAGGGCCTGCACAAGCGCCAGTTCGCCACGTACATGAAGGCGCACCACTGCGCGATCGACGGCATCGGCGCGATGCATCTCACGCAGAGCATGATGTCGGGCACCCCGCGCACGCGCATCCGTTACTCGCCGTTCTCGGTCGAGGCCCACGAGGCCTACCGCAGGAAGCTGGACGCCAGGAAATCCCGCGTGCAGGAGCCCGCGCCGCACGAGCTGCGCGCCGTGGCCGAGGCGCTCAAGCAGCAGTTCGACAGCGGCCGCAACATCGTCGCGGCGCTGGGGCGCTACGCGAACGTGTGGCTTGGCCGCGGCGGCGACCTCGCGGTGCCTTGGCACCGGATCCCGCGCACCCCGTTCAATACCGCGGTGAGCGGTTCACGCCGCTTCGTGGCGCAGTCCTGGCCCTTCGAGCGCGTGCACGCGGTGGCGAAGGCCTTCGACGGCACGCTCAACGACGCGGTGCTGGCGATGTGTTCCGGCGCGCTGCGCCGCCACCTGCTCGACCAGGATGCGCTGCCGGAGGAGTCGCTGAAGGCCATGGCGCCGGTCTCGATACGCGCCGAGGGCGACCTGGACTCGGCCAATGCCGTGGGCTTCTTCACGGCCGATCTCGCCACCCAGGTCGCGGATCCGGCCGCGCGCGTGCGCGCCATCCAGCGCTCGATGCATGCCGCCAAGGATCAGCTCGCGGGCATGACGCGCGAGGAGATCGCGCTCTACACCGTGCTCACCAACGCGCCGCTGTTGCTGACCACGGTGCTGGGCCTTGCCGGGCGCTTTCCCGCGTTCAGCACGGTGGTGTCGAACGTGCCCGGCCCGCGACAGACGATGTACTGGAATGGTGCGCGGCTCGACGGCATGTACCCGGTCTCGATCCCTTTCCACGGCTTCGCGCTGAACATCACGCTGGTCAGCTATGCCGACAAGCTGGATTTCGGCATCGTCGCCTGCCGCCGCTCGCTGCCCGGCGTGCAGCGCATCATCGACCACATGGAGGATGCGCTGTCGGAACTCGAGGAAGCCGCCGGATTGAGGCGGGTGCGTCGCGGCGCGCGCCGCCCGACTCGCACCCGCTGAGACCCGCGCATGCTGGCGGCGGCGGTGGAGATAACGGCAATGGCCAGGCGCTCGCTCGCGTCGACGTTGCTCCTCGCCGCGCTGCTGGGGGGCTGTACCGAGCAGGCACCGGCGCCCGCGCCGGGGGCCGATGACCAGGGCCACAGCGCCCCGACCGCGGCGACCATCAGCGTGAACCGCGCCGGCGCGAAGGATCTCGCGCCCGATGACATGCGCGATTTCGAGGACGCCCGCCGCGGGCTGATCGCCAGCGTGCCGCACCTGGTGGTCGAAGGCCCCGGCGGTGCGCCGATCTGGGACATGCCGGCTTATGCCTTCGTCGAGGGGGAGGCGCCCGACAGCGTGAACCCGGGGCTGTGGCGGCAGGCCAGGCTCAACAACATCCACGGCCTTTTCGAGGTTGGCGAAGGCATCTACCAGCTGCGCGGCTTCGACCTCTCGAACATGACGCTCATCGCTGGCGAACGGGGATGGATCGTGGTCGACCCGCTGACCGCGCGCGAGACGGCCGCGCGCGCGCTCGCCTTTGCGCGCGAGCACCTGGGCGACAAGCCCGTGAGCGCGATCATCTACACCCACAGCCACATCGACCACTTCGGCGGAGTGCTCGGCGTGGCGAGTGCGGAGGAGATCGCCGCGCGTGGCATCCGCGTGATCGCACCCGAGGGCTTCATGGAGGAGGCGACCAGCGAGAACATGCTCGCGGGCACCACAATGGGCCGGCGCGCCGCGTACATGTACGGCCAGCACCTGGCGCGCGCGCCGCGCGGACACGTCGATACCGGCCTCGGCAAGGGGCCCGCCTTCGGCAGCGCCGGCATCGTGGCACCCACCGAGACCGTGGGTCGCACCGGCGAGGAGCTGGTGATCGACGGTGTGCGCTTCGTATTCCAGTACACGCCGGCCTCGGAGGCCCCCGCGGAGTTCACGTTCTACCTGCCGGAGCTGAAGGCCTTCTGCGGCGCCGAGATCGTCTCGCACACCCTGCACAACCTCTACACGCTGCGCGGCGCCAAGGTGCGCGACGCGCTCGAGTGGAGCGGCTATATCGACGAGGCGATCCGGCTGTTCGGCGGCGCCGAGGTCTACTTCGGCAGTCACCACTGGCCGCTCTGGGGCAACGCGCGTATCAGGGAATTCCTGCAGAAGCAGCGCGACACCTACCGCTATATACACGACCAGACGCTGCGCATGGCATCGCTGGGCCATACGCCGCAACAGATTGCCGACGAGCTGGTGCTCCCGGAATCGCTGGCGCGCGAGTTCGCCAACCGCGGTTACTACGGTACCGTGCGCCACAACGCGAAGGCGGTCTACCAGTTCTATTTCGGCTGGTACGACGCCAACCCCTCGCATCTGAACCCGCTGGCACCGGCCGATGCCGCGCCGCGCTACGTCGAGTTCATGGGCGGTGGCGCCACGGTGCTGGCAAAGGCACAGGCTTCCTTCGACAAGGGTGATTACCGCTGGGTCGCCGAGGTGCTGAACCACCTGGTGTTCGCCGAGCCCGACAACCGCGCCGCACGCGAATTGCTGGCGCGGTCCTACGACCAGCTCGGCTACCAGGCGGAGTCGGGTCCCTGGCGCGACGCCTACCTGAGCGGCGCGTGGGAGTTGCGCCACGGCGTGCCGCAAGGCGCGGACAGTGTCGGCGGCGTGCTGGACCTGTTGCGCAACACGCCGATCGAGCGCTTCCTGGATACCATGGCCGTGCGCCTCGATGGCGCGACGGCGGCCGACCGGCACGTCGTGATCAACCTGGTGCTGAGCGACGCCGGGCAGAGCCACGTGCTGGAACTGGTGAACGGCGTGCTGCACCACTGGCGCGAGCCGCCGCGCGCGGGGGCCGATGCCACGCTCACGGTCACGCGCGCGCTGTTCATCGACATGCTGACGGGGCAGGCGGGGCTGCGCGAAACGCTGGGATCGGACGCGCTCGACGTCGACGGCAGCCGCGTCGCGCTGTTGAGCTTCCTTGCGCTGTTCGAGCAGCCCGATAGCGCGTTCCCGATCGTCACGCCGTAGGTCCGGCGTGGGTCCGGCTTCAGCCGGACTTTTGTCCGAATGAACTCGGACCCACAGGCATTTGTTCGGCTGAAGCCGAACCCACGTCGCAGCAGCGGTTGACTTCCACGACCACGTGCGCCAGCAGCGGGATCTCCCGCAGCAGCGCCTTGTAGTGCTGCGGCGGCCGCGGCTGGTGCGTCACCAACGACAGGCTGGCGGCGTATTGGCGCGGTCCCAGCTGCCAAACGTGCAGGTCGGCGATGCGGTTATCGGCGTCGGATTCGATGGCGCGCGTGATGGCGGTCCGGGTCTCTTCGTCGGCGGCGTCCAGCAGGATGTGGCCGGTGTCGCGCAACAGGCCCCAGGCCCAGCGCGCGATCACCAGCGCGCCGAGTATCCCGACCGCCGGATCCAGCCAGGACCAGCCGGCATACTTTCCCGCGACCAGCGCCACGATCGCGAACAGCGAGGTGAGCGCGTCGGCGAGCACGTGGAAGTAGGCCGCGCGCAGGTTGTGGTCTTGCTGGCCGTGTTCGTGGTCATGCTCGTGCTCGTGCTCGTGCTCGTGCTCGTGCTCGTGCTCGTGCTCGTGCTCGTGCTCGTGCTCGTGGTGATGGTCGTGCAGCATCGCGCCACAGACGAGGTTGACCACCAGGCCGGCGACGGCGACGCCGATGGCCTCGGTATAGTGGATGGCCTGCGGGTCGATCAACCGCATGCCCGATTCGACCGCCATCATGAACGCCACCACGGCCAGCGCCACCGCGCTGGCGAATCCGCCCAGCACGCCGACCTTGCCGGTGCCGAAGCTGAAGCGCGGGTTCGCGGCGTGGAGGCGCGCGTAGCGGTAGGCGAACAGCGTGATGCCGAAGGCCGCGACGTGCGTGGCCATGTGCCAGCCGTCGGCGAGCAGCGCCATCGAGCCGCTGGCCGTGCCGGTGACGATTTCCACCACCATCATGACGGCGGTGAGCGCTATGACGCGCCGCGTGCTCGTTTCGGCGCGGCCGGTGTGGCCGCCGAAATCGTGCGTGTGGCGCCAGCTGCTTATGTCGTGGTCGTGCATGGAGGGGAAGGTTCGCGTTCGTTCGTGGCGTGAGTATACGAAAGGCGGCGGGCGGGTCAGGCCAGTGCGCGGGTAAGGAAAGGCAGGCTGCGCTCCATGCGGTAATCGATGCCGGAGTGCGTGCCGTCGAACTCCTCGTAGCTGTGCGCGATGCCGTGGCGAGAGAGCTCGAGCGAGAGCTGGCGGCAGCCGTAGTGGATGTGGAACTGGTCGCGCCAGCCGCAGTCGATGAAGATGCCGCGCATCGATTTCAGGTTGGCGCGATGCGCGGCGACCAGGTTGATCGGGTCGTGCGCCAGCCAGCGTCGCCAGCGCGCCTCGATCAGCTCGCCGGTTTCGAGATGAAAGGGTAGCCGGAAGCCGTTCGGCGCGCCCGGATCCGGGTCGTAGCTCGCGGCCATCGCGAGATTCATCAGGCACATGGTTTCCCCGTGTCCGGGGCGGTCGGTCTTCCAGACGTGCTCGAGAAAGCGGCGCACGCGGCCGTCGTCGAAGCCCGGCTTCAGCGCGGCGCTGGCCTTTTCGGTGTCGTAGCGGCCGGTCGTGCGCGCCGGGCGGCGGTATTTCGCCAGCTCGTCCAGCGTGTTCGGCCAGTCGACCCGGTAGAGGAAGTCGAAGTAGGCATCGCCCGAGTGGTTCGCCACCGCGCCCCAGTACTGCGCGTATTTCATCGCGTGCACGATCGCGCCGTAGCCGCCCGATGACTTGCCGAAGCAGCCGCGCGAGTCGCGGCTGGCGCGGGTGCGGAACTCGCGATCGACAGCGGGGATCAGCTCGTGGGTGAGGTAATCGGCGTAGCGCCCGATGGCGCTGGAATTGATGTACTGGTTGCCACCGAGCGCAGTGAAGCAGTCCGGAAATACCACGATCGCCGGCTTCATGCGCTTCTGGTGCACCAGGCGCGCGAGCCGCTCGGGCACGTTTTCCTCGAAGCCGCGCCACGCGAGGTGTGCCGGCCCCGAGCCCAGGAACCCCGCGAGATCGAACAGCACCGGGAAGCGCCGCCGCGGGCTGGCCGCGTGGTAGTGCGGCGGCAGCCACGCATGGAGCTTGCGCACGTGCGGGTCGCCGAGGGGGTTGTCCCTCAGCACGCTGGAGACGTGCTCGAGAGTGACCAACTGCCCCTCGGGCCAGTAGCTTCGCTTCAGGGACATGGCTCGATTCCTCCAGTCAGGTTGCGCCGGGCGTCATCGCCAGCTCGGGCGCGGCTGGGCGAAGTGGCTTGCGCGCCCGTCCGGCGATGCGAACCGGCCCCCGTGGCGCAGTTCTTCAGAGCCGAGGATGTGGAGGGTGAAACGGTCGAGGCAGGCGGCGATGGACACCCGCAGCGTGGTGCCGCAGGGAAGGCCGCCGCTCAGGCGCTCATCGCGAGACTGAGTTGCGGTCGCGCGGGGCGGAAGCGTTCCAGGCATTCACTGGCCTTGTCGCGGCATTTGCCGCAGCAGGTGCCGACCAGCAGCGTGTCTTCGAGATGCGCCATGGTCACGGCCCCGTTGCCCACGGCTTGCGCTATTTCGCTGTCGGTCACGGCATTGCAGATACAGACGTACATCGAGGGCCTCCCGCGGGAGAAGATGCGTGCGATGACGTCATGCTATGTGAAATGAGAGTGATTCGCAATACGAAATCATTACAATTCCGTCGCGCGAACCGTCGTACCGGCCTGCCTACATCTTGGACTGCAGGTAGTTCTCGACACCGATCTTGCCGATCAGCTCGAGCTGGGTCTCGATCCAGTCGACGTGCTCTTCCTCCGATTCGAGGATGTCCTCGAACAGTTCGCGCGAGACGTAGTCGCGCACCGATTCGCAGTGCGCGATGG
>JAGPES010000188.1 GCA_018057015.1 Pseudomonadales bacterium
TACGTGGAGAGCGAGCCCACGGTGTACGAGGTCTACCCGCCCGCGATGGCCGGCACGCAGGTGCGAATGAGCTACGCGAAGCCGCCCGCGAAGCTGGTGCTGGGCGTGGGCGATGCGCTGCCGACCACGTCGCTCACCGAGGAGGCGGAGCTTGCGCGTGCGCTGATCCAGTACGTTCTGGCGAAAGCGTTCACGAAGCAAAGCGACACAAGCCCCGACGCCGGGCAGCGGGCCCAGGCGGCGATGGCGATGTTCACCACGATGATCGGGGCCGAGGAGTCTGGCAAGCGCGACTCGAGCCCGAACACCACGGCCATCGCAGGGAAAGCGACAGAGGCCACCAACCGATGACGACCCGAACCATGTCCCTACAGCAGCGAAGCGAGGTGGCTGCGGAGGCGCTGAAAGCTGCGCCCGCGGTGGCAGTGGCAGGCCCGGCCCTGCTCGGCATGAACATCAACGACCTGCTGGCGGTGCTGACGATCTTCTACGTCGTGCTGCAGATCGGCTACCTGCTGCATCGCTGGTGGCGGATGTCGCGTCGGCCGATCGGCCACAGCGACGAGGACTGACCATGCGTCGACCGATCCTGCAGGTGTACCGCGACGTGGCCGGCGGCTACCGCTGGAGGCTGGTCGCCACGAACCGCAAGGTGCTGGCCGACTCGGGCGAGTCGTACACGCGCCGGCGCGACGCGGCGCGCGCCGCACGCACGGTGATCGTGTCGATGACGCTCGCCAAGGAGGAGCAGCTGTGAGTGCGTTCCTCGAGGCGCTGGAGTACACGAAGCGCGAGGAGGGCGGCTACTCGTCCGACTACCACGATCCGGGCAACTGGACGGGCGGGAAGGTGGGCGCGGGCGAGCTCCGGGGCACGAAGTACGGCATCAGCGCGAAGTCCTATCCGGCGCTCGACATCAAGAACCTGACGCTGGGCGAGGCGCGGGAGATCTACCTGCGCGACTTTTGGGAGCCGATCCATGGGGATTCGCTGCCGCGCGCGTGGCGCATCTCGCTGTTCGACACCGCGGTGAACGTGGGGGTGCCGCGCGCGGTGGAGATGTTCCAAGACGCGCTGGGCGTGATGGTCGACGGGCGCATCGGGCCGCGCACGATCGCGGCGGCGCAGGCGGGCGACAACCGGCGGCTCGCGCGCTTCTACGCGCGGCGCGTGCGCTGGTACTCGGAGCTGGCGACGTTCGATCGCTACTGGGACGGCTGGCTCACCCGGTCGTTCGTGATGGCCATGGAGGCGACCTGATGGACCCGATCCTGTGGACCTCGGTCATCGCGGCGGCCATCCCGGTCGTCACCGACTTCCTGAAGACGGTGGGTGGCGGCATCGCTCGCCGCGTGGGTGGTCTGTCGGTGGACGACCAGATCAAGCTCGAGCAGTCGATGGTGGAGCGTCTGAAGGCGCTGGCCGGGCTCGACCAGCCGGGCGGCACGCCGTCGCAGTGGGTGGTGGATCTGCGAGCCTCGTTCCGGTACATCGCCGCGGCTGCGCTCATCGTGATCGGCGGGGCGGCCATCATCATCGGGCTGCTGAACAACAGCCAGGAGATCGTGAGCATCGGCGGGCAGCTGGCGTCGTTCCCGTTCGGCTTTATCTTCGGCGAGCGGCTGGTGCTGGCGCTGCGCCCACCCGGGATGCCTGCGAACGCTCCGGCCACGCCGTCGCGGGTGCCGGTCACGGGGCCCTGATGCCGGTTCGGTCGCACGACGACGCCTACTGCGAGATCGTCGCGCAGGCGCAGCGCATGACGCTGTCCTGCGACGAGGATCTGGTGCAGTGCGTGCGACTGGTCGGGCGGATCCGCTCGGCGCTGAACCGCAACGAGGTGGCCGAGGCCCTGTCGGCGTCCACGGCGCTGGCGATCCTGGCGCGCGAGATCGACAAGCGGCTGGGCGTGGCCGATGCCTCGCGGCGCGCGGCCTACGCGGTGCTGAAGCCGGAGGGCGCGAAGTGAAGATCGACTGGAGGCTGTTCGGCGGCATCCGACCGCGCCTGCGACCGCACCTGCTCGGCCAGGAGGAGGCGCAGCGCGCGGTCAACTGCAAGCTGTGGTCGGGTGCTGCGGAGCCGTTCAAGCAGCCGGCCTACGTGAAGGATCTGCCGGCCGGCACGAAGACGACGATCTACCGGCACGGCCAGAACCGCACGGACGAGCAGCACTGGTGCAGCTGGAACACGGTGACGGCGCCGGCGGGCGTGGACGTGGCGCGCGGGTTCGTGGCCGACGACACCGACGAGCGGTTCTTCTTCACCGGCGAGGGGCCGATCGCCCAGTATTCGGACAACACGCTGGTGGCGGGCTCGGAGCCGCTGCCGGCTGCGTCCGTCGCGCTGGGGATCGAAGCGCCCGGCTCGGTCAGCCTGTCGTACTCGCCGACCAGCGGTGAGTCGACGGTGATCTTCTTTGCCGCGCAGTTCGTGTCGGCGAGCGGAGAGCGCGGGCCCATCGGGCCGGCGAGCCCGGACCCTGCGGCGAGCGCGGGGCTCACCTACTACCACGGTGACAGCATCACCATCAACGGGATCCCGACGTCGCTCGACCCAGAGGTCACGCACGTCGACCTGTACGTGGCGACCACGGACTCCAACGGCGTGGCGCAGTTCCGGTTCTGGAAGCGCGTGAGCGAGGGGACCACGACGCTCACCGACGACATCGACTTCGATCTGCTCGGGGAAGCGCCCGACTCGCCGTCGCTGGTGGCGCCGCCTGACGGGTTGTTCGGGCTGATGGCGCACCCGGGCGGGTTCCTGTGCGGGTTCGCCGACAAGTCGTTCTGCCGCTCGGAGGTGTTCAAGCCGCACGGATGGCCCACGGTGTACCGCGACCCGCTTCCGGACTATCCGGTGGGAGGCGCGGTGCTGGGCGCGTCCGTGGTGATCTGCACGAAGGGCAAGACCTACCTGTACACGGGCAACGACCCGCTCAACCAGATCAAGAACGACCTGGAGGGTTGGCAGCCGTGCGTGTCGAAGCGGTCGATCCAGAAGACGACCGCCGGCGTGATCTACGCGAGCGCCGACGGGCTGGTGCTGGTGAACGGGATGGGGCCGCTGCAGCTGGTGACGGCGAACCACTTCACGCGCACGCAGTGGCAGGCGTACAAGCCCGAGAGCAGTCACGCCGCGGTGCATGACGATCGCTACTTCTGGTGGTGGGATGCGGGCAGCGGCGTGCGTGGACTGCTGATCTTCGAGTTCGGCGGCGGCGGGGTGCAGATGGTCGTGGAGAGCGACGTGTTCGCGACCGCGGCGTTCGCCGACCATCGCAAGGACGAGCTGTACCTGGCGCTCGCCTCGGACGGGCACCTGTACAAGTGGGACGCGGCGATCACGGCCACGACGCAGGTGTGGCGCTCCAAGCTGTTCCATCTGGACCGCCCGCAGAACATCGGGGCTGTGAAGATCGAAGCCGACACGTACCCGGTGACGTTCCGGCTCTACGGGGACGGCTCGCTTGCCGACACGGTGACGGTGAGCAGCGAGTACCCGACCACGCTGCGCGGCGACCTGCGCTACCGCGAGGTGTTCATGGAGATCGAATGCGCGTCGCGCGTCGACTCGGTGACACTCGCTTCGTCCATCCTCGACATGCGCCATGGCCAGTGACGCCGAGCTGAAGGCTTCGATCGCTCGAGCCCAGCCGCTCTCTGGGCTGGACCGCATCCAGTTCCCGGGCAACCCGCAGGCCACGCGCGCGATCGAGCAGATCGTGGCGCTGCTCACGGCGCGCTTCGGGTCGCGCTCGCCGTTCATGGACCGGGTGCCCACGTGGGGCGAGCTCGGGCGCTTCGGGTTCGCTGGGTTCCGTACGCCGTCCGGCACGATCCTGCCCCCGCCGGTGCCGCCCACCGCGGGCGCGGACCCGGTGCCGTTCAACGTGTTCAGCCAGTCCGAGGGGCTGTGGGAGCCGGTGGACGCGAGTGGCGCCGGCCTGTCGTTCACCGTGGGCGACGCGCGCTGGCTGCGGGTGGGGCGCATGGTGATGGCGTGGTTCGACCTCGCCTACCCGTCGACCGCGAACGGATCGAACGCGCTGATCGGCGGGCTGCCGTTCCCGGCGAGCGGGCAGCACCCGGTGTCGATCGCCTACACGAACGCTTCCACGCTGGTGCGCGGGGCGACCTTCGGCGACGAGATGGCGCTCTACCAGGCGAGCGGGGCCGCGGTGACGAACGCCACGCTGTCCGGGCTGATCGTGCGCGCGCAGGTGATCTACGTGCCGGCCTGATTGCCCGGCCACAAGGGCGCCAGGACGACCATCGCGCGAGCCACCGGAAAGGACGCCGTGCTGCTTGACCTGGGCCCGCCCCACCCGACCCTCACCCGAGCGCTGAAGGGTCATGCGGACGCGATTCGCTTCGTGCAGGCGCTGGTGCGCGTGTGCGACGTGTGGGACGACCTGATCGACGGCGACGTCGAGACCGCGCCCGAGCGGATCCATCAGGCGTTCGTGCTGGCGCTGCTCGAGCTTCCGGCGAGCCCGTTCTTCCGGCAGAACCACGACGCGCTGTACCCGGTGCTGCTCTCCGGGGTGCTGTCGTGGTGGTCGGCGAACCAGCTGGAGCAGCGGCCGAGCGTGCGCGCGCGGTCGATCGCCTACGTGGCGCGCTCGCAGATCGCCGAGGTGATCACGGTGTCCGCGGCGCTGATCGGCGGGCTGGACTGGGCGCGCGAGATCGGGCCCGAGGTGAAGCTGTTCATTCACAGCGACGACCCCCGCGCGTACGCGGACGAGATGGAGAAGAAGCATGGGATGGCTGTCGACCCCGAAGCCTGATCCGGCAGTCGGTCAGGCTGCGATGCAGCAGGCCGAGCTGTCGCGCGAGATGGCGGGCGTGGCGCGCGAGGAGCTGGCGTTCGGGCGCGAGCAGTACGAGCGGTTCGCGCCGATGTACGAGCGCCTGATGGGCGTGCAGTCGGACCAGGCGGCGCAGGACTCGGCCTTCGCGGCCGAGCAGATGGGCCGCTACCGCAGCGTGTTCCAGCCGGTCGAGGACCGCGTCGTTGGCGAGGCGATGTCGTACGACTCGCCGCAGGAGGTCGCGGCCCGGCAAGGGCGTGCGGCGGCCACCGTGCAGGGCCAGTTCGACGCCGCGCGCGGTCAGAACGAGCGGCAGATGGCCGCGATGGGCGTGTCCCCCGACTCGGGTCGCTCGGTGCAGGCAGGGATCGACCAGTCGAACCAGCTGGCGCTCGCCAAGGCCGGGGCGGTGAACCAGGAGGCCACCAACTCCAAGCTGATGGGGATGCAGCTGCGCCAGCAGGCGGCGGGCCTTGGGCGCGGGGCGGCCGGCATGGGGTTGCAGGGCTCGCAGCTGGCCACGGGCGCCGCGGGCGCGGGCATCGGGGGCGCGAACGCGACGCTCGCCGGGCGGGGCGCGGCGCTGCAGCCGGCGCTGGCGTACACGGGCAGCGCGTCCCAGACGGGCGCCTCGGCGGCCGGGATCCTCAACCAGCAGCACGCGAACATGGTGAACGCCTACGGCCACCAGTCGCAGGCGTACGGCGGGCTCGCCAACTCGGCTGCGGGCATCGCGGGCGCGGCGATCGGGGCCGGCATGTTCATGTCCGACGAGCGCGCGAAGGAGAACATCGAGCCGGTGGACGGCGACGCGGCGCTCATCTCGCTGCGCCGCACCCCGGTGTCGAAGTGGGACTACAAGCCCGGCATGGGCGACGGCGGCACGCACGTGGGGCCGATGGCGCAGGACGTGAACGCGGCGATGGGCGAGCAGGCCGCGCCCGGCGGCACGGCCATCGATCCGATCACGCTGAACGGCGTGAACATGGCCGCGATCAAGGCGCTGGACGCGAAGGTGACGGCGCTCACGAAGATGGTGAAGGGGGGCGGTCGAGAGGCGTCCCCTCCGGTCGAGGACGCGCGCCTCGTGAGCCTGAAGTCTCTGAGGATGTGACATGGCCTGGGACCGCATCGGTGACTCCTTCCTTCGCGGGCTGGAGTACGGCCGCGAAGCCAAGTACCGCGACGAGATCCGCCAGCGCGAGCGCACCCGCTACGA
This sequence comes from Pseudomonadales bacterium, assembly GCA_018057015.1. Classification (GTDB taxonomy): domain Bacteria; phylum Pseudomonadota; class Gammaproteobacteria; order Pseudomonadales; family UBA5518; genus UBA5518. Next base: position 6,036 of record JAGPES010000188.1, read on the forward strand.
CGAGGAGGAGGCGATCCGCCGCAAGACCGGGACGGTGCCCAGCGCGACGCCGGCGGCCGACGGCGGGATCGCGCCCGACCCCGGGCTGGCGCCAGAGAGCGTGTCGATCGGCGCGGTGCCGCAGCCGGGCGCGATCGAGCGGCGGCCGATGGCGGACATGCAGAGGCTGCCCGACTTCGGTGGGCCCGCGACGTCGGAGACGCTGCCCTACCGCGGCGAGCCGGCCGAGATGCAGACGCTGCCGCAGCTGGACGAGGCCCGGGAGCTTCAGCGGGGCCAGAACAACGCCGCGGCGATGGGGTTGATCCCCGTGCGTTCGCGGCCTGCGCCCCCGGGGCTCGGGCCGGCGTTCAACGGCAGCGGCGTTCCGGTGTCGGGGCCGGCGCCCGAGGTGTCCGGTGCCAGCCAGATCGCGCTGCCGATGGAGCGCGCTCCGGCCGCGCAGGCGCAGGGCGCGATGCCGGCGCCGCGCACGATGCAGCCGCAGCAGTTCGCGCAGCTGCGCCAGATGAACGCCGACTTCGAAGCGAAGAAGCTGGAGGCGCTGAAGCGCGGTCGACCGGACATGGCGCTGCAGTACCACAC
>JAGPES010000189.1 GCA_018057015.1 Pseudomonadales bacterium
TGCGCGACGGCGGTGCGCCCATGTCGCGCGGTACGCAGGCGGCGGCGTCGCGCAGCACCTCGACGCCCGCATCGTTGCGGTAGCCGTGCTCGGCGACATGGCGCCGGAAGCGCCGCCCGCCCGGGCAGCCCTGGAACAGCCCGAGTACGTGGCGGCTGATCTGGCAAAGGCGGCGGCCCGCGCGCAGTTGCCGCTCGACGTAGGGCAGGAAGGCCTCCAGCACCTCGTGGCGCGAAGGCACCGGATGCGCATCGCCGAAGAGCTCGTGATCCACTTGGGCCAGCAGCCAGGGGTCGTGGTAAGCCGCGCGACCCAGCATCACGCCGTCGACGTGGCGCAGTTGCTCGTGGCATCCGTCCAGCGAGTCGATGCCGCCGTTGATCACGATCGTGAGCCCGGGGAAATCGCGCTTGATGCGATGGACGGTCGGGTAGACCAGCGGCGGGATCTCGCGGTTCTCCTTCGGTGACAGCCCGTTCAGCCAGGCCTTGCGCGCGTGCACGATCACGGTGCGCGCGCCGGCCTCGCTGACCAGGCGCACGAACTCGCGCAATTCCTCGTAAGAGTCGCGCTCGTCGATACCGATGCGGCACTTCACTGTCACCGGGACAGCGACCGCCGCACGCATCGCGGCCACGCACTCGGCCACCAGCCGCGGCTCGGCCATCAGGCAGGCACCGAAACGGCCCGACTGCACGCGGTCCGAGGGGCAGCCCACGTTCAGGTTGATCTCGTCGTAGCCCCACTGCTCGCCGATGCGCGCGCTCTCGGCGAGTTCGCGCGGACCCGAGCCCCCGAGTTGCAGCGCGACGGGGTGCTCGCCGGCGTCGAAGTCCAGAAGGCGCGCGCGGTCGCCGTGGACGATCGCGGCGCTGGTGACCATTTCCGTGTACAGCAGCGCGTGGCGCGACAGCAGCCTCAGGAAATAGCGGCAGTGTCGGTCTGTCCACTCCATCATCGGCGCGACGCAGAAGCGATGTGACGCGATGGCGCCTGGCGGCGGCGCCGTGGCGCCCGTCACCACGATTTGCGGCATCGCACGGCCGGTTGAAATGCTCGTTCGCGTCAAGTCGGATATCCGCAACTGTCCGGTTTCAGTGCCCGCATCCCCGGACCAAACCGGGAGCGCCAGTGTCGGCACGCTGCCAGTGGCGACAGTTTGCCGGTGACCATTTTCGGTCAATCGGCCCGCCGGTGTCCCGACAATATTGCCGAAGCCCGTCGGTCCGCGGCGGATATTGAACACCGATGTTGACTACTTTTGAGGTTGCGGAGTATTGTTCCAGCGTACCGCGACCCCGGTCACGCTGCCAATTTCCGGAGTGCTTTCTGCCATGAATTTCGATCTTTCCGAAGATCAGCGGTTGATGCGCGAGAGCTTCGCGCGTTTCTTCGACGAGCAGAGCAGCATCGCGCGCGTGCGTGCCGCCCAGCCCGGCGGTTTCGATGCGCTGATGTGGAAGGGCCTGGCGGAGCTGGGCGCCTTTTCGCTGCGGGTGCCTGAAGCGCTCGATGGCCTGGGCCTGGGGCTCATGGATGCCGTCGTGCTGATGGAGGAGGCCGGGCGCAGGCTGGCCTCGGGTCCGGTAGCCGAGACACTGGTTGCGGCACGACTCCTGGCGCTATGCGGCGGGGCCGAGGCCGGCGATATCCTCGCCGATGTGCTTGCGGGCGATGCGATCGTCACCCTGGCATTCCGCGATACGGCCGGGGAACCGCTGCAGTGGGTTGCCGGCGGCGCGATCGCGCACGCCGTCATCGCCCGCAGCGGCGACGAGGTCGTCCTTGTCTCCATTCCCGAAAGCGCACGGGTTGGCGAGCCTAACCTGGCATCCACGCCCGTCGCGGAGCTGGACCTGTCTGCCCATCCTCGCACGGTGCTCGGTTCCGGCGTCGCAGCGACCCGGCTCTTCACACAGGCCGTGGAGGAGTGGAAGTTGCTGATCTCGGCGGCGCTTGCGGGGCTGGCCCGCGAATCGCTCGAACTTGCGTCGGCCTATGCCTGCGAGCGCAAGCAATTCGGCCAGCTCATCGGCACCTTCCAGGGCATCTCGCACCCGCTGGCGGACCTGCTGTGCGACGTCGACGGCGGCAAGTTCCTGGTCTGGAAGAGCATCCGCGACATAGCCGACGGCTCTGCCGAAGCCGGGCCGACGATCTCGCTGGCAACGTGGTGGAACATCGACGCGGCGACCCGCAGCGTCGCCCAGTCCCTGCACACCTTCGGCGGCTACGGACTGACCACCGAGTACGACATCTTCCTGTACAACCTGCGCGCCAAGGCATGGCCGCTGGTGTTCGGCGATCCGCAACGGTTCCTGGAGGAGGCCGGTCGCCGTTTCTATGCCGGGGAAATGCCAGTCCTGCCCGAAGCCGGCGATGTGCCGATCGACTTCGACCTCGGCGACGACGCCCGTGCGATCACCCGGGAGATCGACGAGTTCTTCGCCAGGCACGTCACGCCCGAGATGCGCAAGAAGTTCCACTACTCGTGGGAAGGCTTCGTGCCGGAGCTCAACAAGAAACTCGCCGAAGCGAAGCTGCTCTACCTCGGCCTGCCGAAGGACGTCGGCGGACGCGGCCTGGTGCCCTATGCCAAGATCGCCGCGATGGATGCCTTCGAGCACCAGGGCTACAACAACCCGGCGGCCAACGTCGCGCAGATGGTCGCGATCATGATCCATCGCTACGGCAGCGAGGAGCTCAAGCGCGAAGTGCTGAGCAGGATCATGTCGGGTGATGTGATCTGCAGCCTGGGCTATTCGGAACCGGGTTCGGGTTCCGACGTGTTCGCCGCCCAGTGCAAGGCGACGCAGGAGCCGGACGGTTCCTGGCGCATCGACGGCACCAAGATGTTCACCAGCGGCGCCAACCTCGCGCACTACGTGCTGATGCTGTGCCGCACCAATCCCGATGTGCCCAAGCACATGGGCCTGACCATGTTCATAGTGCCGCTGAAGACCGAGGGCGTCACGATCCAGCCGGTCCACACATTCCAGGACGAGCGCACGAACATCACCTTCTACGACGGCGTGCGCGTTCCCGACAGCTATCGCCTCGGCGCGATCGACGGCGGCGTGAAGACGATGAGCGCCGGCCTCGAACTGGAGCATGGCGGCGGATTCTCGAAATCGATGCGCGCGATGCTGGCGAATGCCGAGGCGCTGTGCCGCCGGATCCGCCACAATGGTCGTGCGCTGATAGAGGATACCAGCGCCCAGGTTCGCCTGGCGAGGACGGCGGCGAACCTGATGGTGTCCGACATGCTGACGTTCCGCGCGCAGTGGGTGATCGCGGAGAGGAAGCCGAACCTCGCCTACGGCCCGATGGCGAAGATGTTCTCGTCGGAGAAATTCCAGGAGGACGCGCGCGACCTGCTGGACCTCACCGCGCCGTGGTCGCTCGCGGATCGCGAGGGGCCGGCTGGTGCGCTCAACATGGCCTACCGCCATTCGCAGGCCACGACGATCTACGGTGGCACCAGCGAAGTGCATCGCAGCATGATCGCCGAGCGCGGGCTTGGGCTGCCCCGCACGCGAGCGTGACGGTGAACGCATGTCCGAAGGAATTCGGACCCACAGGTCGTATGAATTCGGACCCACAGGTCGAATGAATTCGGAACCACATTCCGCAAAGAGGGACATCATGTCCGAGGCCCCCCACCTGCTGACGGAAGAGGATGGCGCGATTCTCGTCGCGACGCTCAATCGCCCGGAAAAGCTCAATGCCCTGACCGGGCAGACCATGGCGCTGTTCGAGGCGGCCCTGCACCGCTTGCGCGATACGCCCGCGCTGAAGGTCATGCTCATTCGTGCGACCGGCCGTTATTTCTGTTCCGGTGCCGACCTGCGCGATCGATCGGAAGCTCCGCGCATGCCCGACAACACCGGCGTGGCGATCCGCGAGCGGCACCGGCTGGGGCTGCACGGCATGCACCGCATCTACGACGAGATGGAGTCCGTCGAAAAGCCGATCGTGGTGGCCCACCAGGGTCCCTGTGTCGGTGGCGGGCTGGAGATGTCGCTTTCCTGCGATTTCCGGCTGGCAGCAAGGAGCGCGAGCTATGCCTTTCCCGAGGGCAAGTTCGGCGTGCTACCGGCTTCCAACGGGGTGAGTCGCCTGGCGCGCATCATCGGCACGCACTGGACGCGCTATCTGGTCATGGCCAACCTTCCCGCCGATGCGGACAGGGCGCTGATCATGGGGCTGGTGCACGAGGTCTTTCCCGATGAGACCTTCGAGGACGACGTGATGAAATTCTGCCGCCACCTGGCCGGGCAGCACGGCGAGCAGATGGGCACGGCGAAGCTGGCGATCGAACTGGCGCACGATGTCGGCCTGGCCCAGGCCCGCAATGTCGAGCGCCTGGCCAACAGCGCGCTGATGCTCAACCCGGACTACCTCGCCGGCATCGAGCGCTACATCAAGGGGATTGGCGCCAAGGGCAAGAGCGACTGATCGGGGGGCGGTCGTCCTGGAGATCAACCACTGACTCGGAACAGCTCAGGATGGATTTCGACTGGAATACAGAGCAGCAGGACTTCCGTGCGACTGTTCGCGCCTTTCTCGAGGCCAACCTGCCGGAGAACTGGGAAGAACTCGCCCACGGCCCGGGCTCGGAAGCCCAGACGATTTTCTCGAGACAGTTTTGCGGCGCGCTTGCCGCGGCCGGCCTGCTCGTGCCCCACTGGCCGGCATGCTGGGGCGGCCGTGATGCGGATCCCTGGATGGCGTTCATCCTTGCCGAGGAGATGTGGGCGGCGGGCGAGCCGCGCGGCGGCCAGTACATGAACGTGAACTGGATCGGTCCGACCCTGATGCGCTACGGATCGCAAGAGCAGCAGGCACGCTATATCCCGCCGATGGCGCGCGGCGAAACGCTCTGGTGCCAGGGTTTCTCGGAGCCGGAGGCGGGTTCGGATCTCGCCTCGCTGCGGACACGCGCCGACAGGCACGGCGATGTCTACCGCATCAACGGGCAGAAGATCTGGACCTCCTATGCCGGTCACGCCGATACCTGCTTCCTGCTGGCGCGTACCGCGCCCGGCAAGGGCGGTATCTCGATCCTGCTGCTGCCGATGGACACGCCCGGCATCACGGTGCGCCAGATTCCCAGCATCATCGGCGAGGGCGACATCCACGAAGTGTTCTTCGACGATGTCGAGGTTCCCGAAAGCGCCCGTCTCGGTGAGGAGGGGCAGGCGTGGGACATCGTGCGTACCTCGCTGTCGCTCGAGCGCGTCGGCATTCCGCGTTTTGCGCTCGCCTCGCGCATGCTGCATCGCGCCGTGGGCGCGCTGAAGAAGGCCGGTCGCTTTGGTCCCGGTGCCTTCGAGCAGTCGGCGCGTGCTCACGCCGCGTGCGAAGTCGCCCGGCTCTACAGCTACAGCATCATCGACCAGCGCTGCCATGGGCAGGCACCCGGACCGGAGGCCAGCGCCGGACGATTTGCCACGGTGAACGCCGAGCGGCTGGTCTCGGAGTTCGTGGTGGAGCATCTGCCCGATGCGCTGGCTGGTGGCGATCCGATGCTGCTCGCCCACCACCAGCGCGGCATCGTCGCCGGCATCGCTTCCGGCGCCGCCGAGATCCAGCTGAACCTCATTGCCACCGAATTTCTTCGGCTTCCACGAGAGCCCCGCTGATGGATTTCACGCTCAATCCGGATCAGACCGCGATCGCGGATGCGCTCGACAAGCTGGCCGCGCAGTTCGCCACAGTGCCCACCGAATTCCACGGATTTGCGCTCGTGGGAGAGGAGCTGGAGCGCGAGCTGGACGCGGGACAGTACTTCGATATCGCCGCGATTCCCGAGCTTGGAGCGTTGGGCGCGGCGCTTGCCGTCGAGCGTATCGCCCGGCTTCCGTGCACCGTAGAGTCTGCACTGTCGATGCTGGTGCGTCCGCAGCTGGACATCGGGCTGCCGCGCCCGTTTGCCGTCGTCGAGAACGGCCGTCCGGGTCGCTTCGTGGTCGCTGCAAGAACCGTGATCGTGATCGACGGCGACAACATCGGCATTGCCCATCCCGTGCCGGAACAGGTGGAGCCGGTCGAGTCGCTGTATGCGTATCCGATGGGCCGGTTGACAGGCAACCCGGCAGTCGACCCGTTGTCGGCCGGCGACGCGGCGAAAGTGCGCACCTGGCTGCGCGTGGCCTGTGCCGCCGAGATCGCCGGTTTGCTGCAGGCTGCCATCGATGCGACGGTGGAGCACCTGGGTGTTCGCAAGCAGTTCGGCCGGCCACTCGGCACCTTCCAGGCGCTGCGGCATCGCATGGCGGAATGCGTCGTGCTCGCCGGCGGCGTGCGCTGGCTGACGCTGAAGGCCGCGTGGACGGGTGACGCCGGCGACGCCGCACTGGCCGCCTTGCACGCGCAGGACAGCGCCACCCGCGTCATCTACGACGTGCACCAGATGATGGGTGCGATGGGCATGACGCTGGAGATGTCGCTGCATCTCTGGACCTACCGCATGAAGGCCCTGCTCTCCGAACTCGGCGGGCGCGGCGGGCGGGCGAGCGCCGTCGCCGCGCATTGTTTTGCCGTCTAGATCTGTGTGCGGACCGGCGTTGGGTGACCGTCATCGCTCCGCGAAAAGACGGCGATGAACGGCAGCTT
>JAGPES010000190.1 GCA_018057015.1 Pseudomonadales bacterium
TGATGGCGGACCTCATCGAGCGCGGCGTCGGCTACGCGACCGTGCCGAAGCTGCCCTGGCGCCTGCTGGGACCGCTGATGCGCATCGTGCCGGCGCGCTTCTTCGCCCGTCGCCGCGCGCCCTAGCCGATGCGTTCCTCGCGCGTGCCGAAGCGCTCGCTGTAGAAGCGCAGCCGCTCGCGCAGCGGCGCCTCGCGCAGCCCGACGTCCGCCAGCTCGTAGCGGATCTTGCCCTCGCGCGCGCGCGGGTTCGCACGCACGAAGGCCTCCATGGCCGCCCGTGTCTGCGCCGTGAAGGGCTGCTCCGCGAGCGCGTAGATGCGCTGCACCCAGCCCATGTCGTCGGCGTTGAACTCGTGGAAACGCACGTCGATCGACTGCGCCGCCGGCAGCAGTTCGCGATCGCGCACGCAAGCGCGCAGCATGTGCTCGATGCGCTCGGCCCAGTACTGCCCCAGCGCCTGCGGCCGCACCGGGTCACGGCTCATGCGCGCGGTGTAGGCCGTCAGGGTGGCCATGGAGGTGACGGTCGCCACCGGGTCGCGGTGCGTCAGCACGAAGGTGGCATCGGGAAACACGCGCATCAGCGGACCGAACTGCTCCAGGTGCTGCGGCGACTTCAGCAGCCAGCGCTCGCCGCCGCGCAGCCATGTCAGCACCTGCAGCACCTTCCTCAGGTACTGGTAGTGCGGCGTCTGGTCGTGGGCCATGTAGTAGTCGCGCCAGCGCGCGAGCGGCGCCAGCGTCTCGAAAAACATCGTGGAGAAGTCGATCGCGAGCAGGTCGATCTCCTCGTGCGCGCGCTCTGCCTGCAGGTTGAACATCAGCTTGAACAGCGGGATCACGTCGTCCTGCATCGCGATGCCCTGGCGCGAGCGCAGGATGCGCGGATCTTCGCCGTCCGCCGCGGGCTCCTCGCCCGGCACCGGCACCGGCTCCTGCGCCTCCCAGTACGGCAGCGAGCGCAGGTTGGCGTCGGCGCTCAGCAGGTTCTGCAGGTGCGTGGTGCCGCTGCGCGCGAGGCCCGCGATGATGATCGGCCGCCGGATCGGGATGTCGTGGATCTCGGGGTGCCGGCGCAGCAGGTCCTCGATGCGCAGGCGGTTGGCGGCGAAGCGCACCAGCATCGCGAAGTAGGTCATGCGTCCGAGCGGGCTGAGGTCGCGGTCTTCCGCGAGGCTCTGCAGGATCACCGCGAGCCGCTCGCGGAAGTCCTGCGCCCCGAAATCCTCCAGGCCGGTCTGCGCGCATGCCGCGCCCAGCACCGCCGCCTCGGAAAGATCCGTCTCGATACCGGCCAGCGACTGCAGCATCTGCTGCACCGCGGGCGCGAAACGCGGCGAGGCGAGATCGTCGATCCGCATCGCCGGGACAGTCCTGTCGTTCATGGTCGTTACCTGGTTGTGGTTGTCCGGAGGCGGGCGCGCTGCGGCGCCCTATTCGCGCCAGCGCAGCAGGCTCGGCCACCACATCCCCGGCGGCTCGAAGCCGAGCAGTTCCACCACCGTCGCGGCAACATTGGCGAGTCCGCCCGCGGGTTCGGCTGTAGGTTCGGCTTCAGCCGAACGTCCGCCCGATTCACCCACCAACCCCAAGCGCCCCCCGCTCTGGTTGTCGTAGAGCACCAGCGGCACCGGGTTCAGGGTGTGGCTGGTCTTCGCCCTGATGTGGCCGGCGGCATCGCGGCTCGGTGCGCCGCTCTTCCTGTCGAGCTCGAACATCTCCTCGGCGTTGCCGTGATCCGCGGTGACCAGCGCCACGCCACCGAGGGCGTCGATCGCCGGCAGCAGCCGCGCCAGCGCTAGGTCCACCGCCTCCACCGCCATCACCGCCGCGTAGTAGTTGCCCGTGTGGCCGACCATGTCGCCGTTGGCGTAGTTGACGCGCGCGGCGCGGTGACGGCCGGTCTTGAGCTCGGCGATCAGCGCATCGGTGATCTCGGCGGCCTTCATCCACGGCCGTTCCTCGAACGGCACGCGGTCCGAGGGAATCTCGATCCAGCGCTCGAGGTCCTCGTCGAAACGACCGCTGCGGTTGCCGTTCCAGAAATAGGTGACGTGGCCGAACTTCTGCGTCTCCGAGATCGCGAGCTGCGAGACGCCGGCACCGCTGAGGTACTCGCCCATGGTGTCGCGGATCGCTGGCGGCGCGACCAGGAAGCGGCGCGGGATCTGCAGGTCGCCGTCGTACTGCAGCATGCCGGCGTAGCACACCCGCGGCACGCGCCCCCGTGCGAAGGGCGTGAAGACCTCCTCGGTGAAGGCGCGCGAGATCTCGATCGCGCGGTCGCCGCGGAAATTGAAGAACACCACCGAGTCGCCGTCCACGACCGGACCCAGCGGCACGCCGTCGGCGGCGATCACGAAGGCCGGAAGGTCCTGGTCGCCGATACCCGGCTTCTCGCCGCGCAAGGTTTCGATCGCCTCGGCGGCGCTGGCGAAGCGGCGCCCCTCGCCTAGCACGTGCGTGGCCCAGCCGCGCGCCACCATGTCCCAGTCGGCCTCGTAGCGGTCCATCGTGATGTACATGCGCCCGCCGCCGCTGGCGATGCGCGCGTCGAAGCTCTCGCTGCACAGGCCGGCCAGGAACTGCTCGAAAGGCAGCACGTAGTCCAGCGCCGAGGTCGCGGGAACGTCGCGCCCGTCGAGCAGCGCATGGATGCGCACGCGGCGCACGCCGGCGCCGCGCGCCGCCGTGACCAGCGCTTTCAGGTGCTCGATGTGCGAGTGCACGTTGCCGTCGGAGAACAAGCCGAGAAAATGCAGCGTACCGTTGCAGGCGAGCACGTTCGCCACGATCTCGCCCCAGGCCGCGCCGGCGAACAGGCTGCCGCCCGCGATGGCATCGTTCACCAGCGCCGCGCCCTGCGCATAGACCTGCCCCGAGCCGAGGGCGTTGTGCCCGACCTCGGAATTGCCCATGTCCTCGTCGCTCGGCATGCCGACCGCGGTGCCGTGCGCCTTGAGCAGCGTGTGCGGACAGCGCGCGAACAGGCGGTCCAGCGTCGGCGTGTGCGCGTCACGCACCGCGTTGCCCGCGGCTGCGCTGCGCTGGCCGATGCCGTCCATCACGACGGTGACCACCGGCCCGGAAACGCCGGGGAAGATCCTGGATCTGGCTAGCATGGCATCCCTTGTTCGAGCTTGACCGAAAACACTTCACTCCGGCGTGGCGAGGCCGGCGCGCTCAGCCCAGCAGGATCTGCGCGATGGCGCCCAGGTGCTCGGGCTGGCGCATGCCGAGAATGAGCGTGCCGACCCTGCCCTCGGCGCCGAGGCGCTTCCAGGACGCGGCGCGCTCGCGGATCCGCGCCAGCGGGCCGACCAGCGCGATCTCGTCGACCAGCGCGTCGGGAACCGCCTGCACGGCCTCCTCCCTGCGCCCGGCGAGGAACAGGTCCTGGATCGCGACGGCCGCCGCTTCGTAGCCCATGTCGCGCGTGTAGCGGTTGTAGAAGTTCCTGTCGCGCGCGCCCATGCCGCCCACGTAAAGGGCCAGCATCTCCTTGACCGGACGCCGGCAGGCCTCGACGTCGTCACCGACGGCGACCATCACGGTCGGCGCCACGTCGAAGTCCGCACGCGTCCTGCCGTCGCTGCGCCGCGCGAAGCCGGGGGCCAGGTGATCCTCGATCAGCCCGCCCTGCTGCGGCGAGAGCCAGATCGGGAACACGCCGTCGGCCACCTCGGCCGATGCCGCAAGACCGGCCGGGGTGAAGCTCGCGCAGTAGATCGGGATGCCGGGGGTCGCATCGAGGATGGATTTCAGCGGCTTGCCGAGCCCGGTGGCGCCGGGGCCGCGATAGGGAAGCTGGTAGATCTCGCCGTCGAACTCCACCGGCCCCTGGCGTTCCATGATCCTGCGCATGATCTGGATGTACTCGCGCATGCGCGTGACCGGCTTGCCGTAGGGCACGCCGTGCCACCCCTCGACGACCTGCGGACCGGACGCACCCAGTCCCACCAGGAAGCGGTTGTCCGACAGCTGCGCCAGCGTCATCGCGGTCATCGCCGCGTTCGCCGGGGTGCGGGCCGGCATCTGCATGATCGCGGTGCCGACGCGGATGCGCGTGGTCTGCGCCAGCACCCAGGCCGCCACCGACACCGCGTCGGAACCGTAGGCCTCCGCCACCCATACCGAATCGAAACCCACCGCTTCGGCCTGGCGCACCAGATCGACCGGTGCCGTGGCCCGCTTCCCCGAATACCCGATGTTCAGTCCCAGGCGCATCCGCCGATTCCCCCCGTTTGAAGCCGCGGCACCCAGAATTCACATATCCCGGACCGTCGATGACCATGTATCGCGTTTTGATTATGGGTAATAATGGAGCCGAAGTCATTGCTACCGAGCCCATTCGCCGAACCCTTATGCAGCAATCCCGCACTCCAAGCGCCCCGCTCGTCGTTCGTGCCATCCTGTTGCTGTCGCTGCTCTGCCCCGGGTTGCTGCAGGCCAGGGCCGCGGACACGCCGCTCGGCTACGACCGCACCCAGAGCCTGACCACCCTCGACATCATCGAACGTCTCGGCCGGCACCATTATTCCCGCGTCCAGGTCGACGACGCCCTGAGCGAACGGCTGCTCGACAGCTACCTCGACAACCTCGATCCGGGCCGCAACGTGTTCCTGGGCTCCGACATCGAGGAGTTCCGCAAGCTCCGCCACCAGCTCGACGACCAGTTGCTGGCCGGGGACGTCAGTGCCGGCTTCGCGATCTACGAGCGCTACCGCGAACGCCTGGTCGCGCGCCTCGAGCGCGTGACCGGGGAGCTGCACGCGACGATCCAGGCGATGGACTTCAGCAAGGACGAAGTGCTGCTGACCGATCGTGACAAGCTCGACTGGCCGGCCGACGAGCAGGCGGCAGACGACCTTTGGCGCAAGCAGCTCAAGTCCAGCGTGCTGGGGCTGAAGCTCGCGGGCAAGGAGATGGGCGCCATCGAGGAACTGCTCGCCAAGCGCTACAAGGACCAGCAGCGGCGCATGACGCAGGTCAACAGCGAGGACGTGTACCAGCTCTACATGAACTCGTTCACCGAGCTGTTCGACCCGCACACCAACTACCTCTCGCCGCGCAGCTCCGAGAATTTCAACATGAACATGCGCCTGTCGCTCGAAGGCATCGGCGCGGTGCTGCAGCAGGACGACGAGTTCACCAAGGTCGCGCGCCTGGTGCCGGCGGGGCCGGCCGCCAAGCAGGGCCAGCTGCGCCAGTCGGACCGGATCGTGGCGGTCGGGCAGAACGGCGACGGCGGGATGGTCGACGTGGTCGGCTGGCGGCTCGACGACGTGGTCGACCTGATCCGCGGCAAGAAAGGCAGCACCGTGCGCCTCGAGGTCGTGCGCGGCAGCGGCGCCGGCGAGGAGCACCACGTCATCAGCATCGTGCGCGACCAGGTCAAGCTCGAGGAACAGGCCGCGCAGAGCCGCGTGCTGGAGATCCCCTACGAGGACCAGACGCGCAAGATCGGCGTGATCGACATCCCGGCCTTCTATGCCGATTTCGAGGCCATGCAGCGCGGCGACCCGAACTACCGCAGCACCACGCGCGACGTCGCGCGGCTGCTCGCCGAGCTGCAGAAGCTGCAGGTCGACGGCGTGATCATCGACCTGCGCGAGAACGGCGGCGGCTCGCTCGCGGAAGCCAACGCGCTCACGGGGCTCTTCATCGAGTCGGGCCCGACGGTGCAGATCCGCCACAGCAACGAGCGCGTCGAGCGCAAGCAGAAGTTCCGCGACGACAGCTTCTACGCCGGTCCGCTGCTGGTGCTGATCAACCGCCTGAGCGCCTCGGCCTCGGAGATCTTCGCCGGCGCGATCCAGGACTACGAGCGCGGCCTGGTGGTAGGCTCGCCCTCCTTCGGCAAGGGCACGGTGCAGTCGCTGAGCCCGCTGAACCACGGCCAGCTCAAGATGACCGAGTCGAAGTTCTACCGCATCTCGGGCGAGAGCACGCAGCACCGCGGCGTGGTGCCGGACATCGAGCTGCCCTCGATCTACAACCTGAGCGAGGTCGGCGAGAGCGCGCTCGACAACGCGCTGCCGTGGGACCGCATCGCCCCGGTGCGCCACCGCACCTACCAGGATATCGCCTCGATCCTCCCGACGCTGCGCGAGCGACACGAGGCCCGCGTCAGCAAGGACCCGGACTTCGCCTACCTGCGCGAGGAGATCGCCTTCGCCGAGAAGCTCGACGCGGTGACTTCGGTCTCGCTCAGCGAGCCGGTCCGGCTTGCCGAACGGCAGAAGCAGCGCGAAATGCAGCTGCAGCTCGAAAACCGCCGCCGCGCCGCGAAGGGCGAGAAGCCGCTTGCCTCGGTGGACGAGCTCGAGCAGGACGAGGCAGACGCGGACGACGCTGCCGCGTCCGATGCGGACCAGGACGGCTCCGGGGCCGAGGACGAGCCGGACGCGCTGCTGACCGAATCCGGCAACATCCTGCTCGACGCGATCCAGCTCAACCAGCGCATCGCCACCAGCAACTGAGCCCGGGAGTTCAGCGCACCGGTTCGCGCAGGGTCACGAATTCCTCGGCCACGGTCGGATGGATGCCGATGGTGGCGTCGAACACGCGCTTGGTGGCGCCCGCCTGCAGCGCCACCGCCATGCCCTGGAT
>JAGPES010000191.1 GCA_018057015.1 Pseudomonadales bacterium
ATGCCGATCAGCACGATGAAAACGAAAATCCGGATGAGTTCCACGCGAGGTGAATTATAGGCACGCGCCGCTCCCGATGCTCCCTGTACTTCGCGACGGCAAGCCAGCAGAATGCCCGACCCCTGTTCCCCGGTCCGCGAATTTGCCGCTTTCGATCCCCATCGGTTCCCGACGGGTGTTCACACCCTCGATCTGGATGACGGCGCTCAGCGCGCTCGCGATCGTCGCGTTCATCGGGTTCGGGCGCTGGCAATGGCATCGCGGCGTTGCAAAGGAAGTCATCTGGAAGGAGTTTTCGGCCGCGCAAGGTCACGCTGTGCCACTCGGAACCCGTGCGCTCGGGACTTTGCCGCGATTCGCACGCGTGCAGCTCGAAGGCCGCTATGACGGCGGGCGACAGTTCCTCCTCGACAACCGCACCCTGGACGGCGCTGCGGGTTATGAAGTGCTGACGCCCCTGCAACTCACTGGCGGTCGCTGGGTGCTCGTCAATCGTGGCTGGGTGCCTTTCTCTGGCTATCGCGACCGCTTGCCGGATGTCTCACTGACGGACACAGACCAGCCCGTGACGGTGACAGGTCGCGTTGATACGCTGCCCGTCGAGGGCATGGCATCGGGCCACTCGGCGCCGCCAGCCGGTGCTGCATGGCCGAAGGTCACCAGCTTTCCACACACCGGCGAGATCGGCGCAGCGCTCGGTCACCCGGTCGAAGAGCGGCAGGTCCTGCTCGACCCATCAATGCCGGATGGATATGTGCGAAGCTGGCTGCCGCCCGGCGTGCCACCCGAACGACACTATTCGTACGCAGCCCAGTGGTGGCTTTTCGCTGCCACGGTCGGGGTACTGTATGGACTGCTCAACCTGCACAAGGTGAATCGATGACGACTGCCAACGCGCGAGGCATGCGCACTCTGCTCGGCCTCGCGGCGCTGTTCTTCGTGCCGCTCTTTCTCGCCTTCGCACTCTACTACGGCGGCGGCTGGCGGCCCGCGCAAAGCACCAATCATGGTGTACTGCTCGCGCACCCTGTGAAGATCACGGCGCCGTGGCCGCCAGCCAGGTGGACTCTTGTGCAGGTCAGCACGGCGCATTGCGCCGATGCCTGCCGCAAGACACTTTACGTCACGCGCCAGACCTGGCTTTCGCTCGCGAAGGAACTCGACCGCGTGCAGCGCGTCCTGATCGCGCCAGGCGATTGCTGCGAAGCCGCGTTCCTCGCGCAGGAACACCCCAGCCTCCTCCGGATCGATTCGACGAGTAGCGCGGGCCGCGCGCTGCTTGGCGCGCTGCCTGCGGGCACGCCCGACCAGACGATCTGGCTCGTCGACCCTCTCGGCAATGTGATCATGACTTTCGATTCCCGCGACAATCCAAAGGGCCTGCTCGCGGATCTCAAGAAGCTGCTCAACCTCTCGCACATTGGCTGATCTCACCATGCGTATTACCACGACCGCTGCCCTTGCCCGCCGTCTCGCCCTCCTCGCGCTCTGCCTGTGTTTCGGTGTCGTGGTGCTCGGCGCCTATGTACGCCTGTCCGATGCAGGTCTCGGTTGCCCCGACTGGCCCGGCTGCTACGGCCATGTAACGCCGACCGGGGCGCTTGCGAAGGGCGTCGAGCTCGACGCCGGCAAGGCGTGGCGCGAGATGATCCATCGCTATGCGGCGAGTACGCTCGGGCTGCTGGTCGTCATGATCGCCGCCATCGCGGTCGCGACGCGCGCGCAGCGTCTCGTGCCGCTGCGTCTGGCGCTCGCACTCGTGGCGGTCATCATCTTCCAGGGCATCCTCGGCATGCTCACGGTCACCTGGCTGCTGAAGCCCCTGATCGTGACCGCGCATCTCGTGTTCGGACTCACGACGCTCGGGATGCTCTCGTGGCTGTGGCTCACGCTGCGACCACGGAGCAGCATGGCCGACGCACCCCGGCTCGTGCGCCGCTGGGTCCTCATCGGCATCATCGCGCTCGCAGTGCAGATCGTGCTGGGCGGCTGGACCAGCAGCAACTACGCGGCCATGGCCTGCCCCGATTTCCCCCGCTGCCAGGGCGCCTGGTGGCCGCCGATGGACTTTCGCGATGCATTCGTGCTGTGGCACGGGCTCGGCATCAACTATGAGGGCGGCGTACTCGACCATCCGGCACGTGTCGCGATTCACTTCGTGCACCGCCTTGGTGCCTTGGTTGCGACAGTGGCGCTCGTGATCGCTGCCGGCACCGCACTCTGGCGCGTGCGCACGCCTGGCGCCGTGCGTGCGGCGGTGTTTGTCGTCACCGCACTCGCGCTGCAGCTCGCGATCGGCATTTTCATGGTGTTGCGCGCCTTCCCGCTGCCGCTTGCCACCGCCCACAACGCGGGCGCCGCACTGTTGCTGCTTGCCGCGGTGCTTCTCTACCGCCGGGTGCGTGCATGAACTGGCGCGATTATTTCGAGATCACGAAGCCGAATGTCGTCTACCTGATCGTCTTCACGGCGATCGTCGGCACACTGCTCGCCAGCCCCGGCTGGCCGCCCCTCGGGCCGCTCGTCTGGGGCAACCTCGGCATTGCGCTTGCGGCAGCGTGTGCGGCGGCCGTGAATCATGTGCTCGACCAGAGCATCGACGAAAAGATGGCGCGCACGCGCAACCGTCCGCTGCCGAAAGGGCGCATCACCACGGCTCGCGCGCTCACCTTCGCGGGTGTGCTCGGCGTCGCCTCCATGCTGATCCTCTGGTTGCTCGTGAACCCGCTGACCGCGGTGCTCACCTTCTTCTCCCTCATTGGCTACGCGGTGATCTACACCGCGTGGCTCAAGCGCGCCACTTCGCAGAACATCGTCATAGGCGGCGCGGCCGGTGCAGCGCCCCCGGTGCTTGGCTGGGCGGCAGTCACCAACTCGATCGACCCGAATGCGTTGCTGCTGTTCCTGATCATCTTCGTCTGGACGCCACCCCATTTCTGGGCGCTCGCGATCGCGCGCAAGGACGATTACGCGCGCGCGGGCATCCCGATGCTGCCCGTCACGCACGGAGTCGCCTACACCCGCCTGCAGGTACTGATCTACACGGTGCTGCTCGTGCTCGTGACACTGATGCCGTTCGTCACGGGCATGAGCGGGCTCATCTATCTTGCGGCTACGCTCGTGCTGAACGGCATTTTCCTCTACTACGCCCTTGCAATGAAGTTCACGGACCGGCAGGAGCTGCCGATGCGGGTGTTCAAGTTCTCGGTGACCTGGCTGCTGTGGATCTTCGCCGCGCTGCTGGTGGATCACTACATTCCCACGACGCAGGTGTTCGCCGCGGCCAGTTGACGAACTGCTGCCTTCGTCGCAATGTGGCCGACGGGGGGACCAGATGCAGGTGACGCCCGAGACAGGATGGGCGGCGCGCGCAGCGCGCTGGCATCCGGCAGCTGCAGCCGCAGCCTTCTTTCCAGTGCACTTCGCAGCGACAGCGATCGGCAACGAGCTGCTCGTGGCGACTCCGAGCGCCGCCGCGTTCTGGCCGGCGAGCGGTACGCTGATCGCCGCGCTGCTGCTCTTCCCGCGACGCGCGTGGCCTTGGCTGTTCGCAAGCGGCTTCCTCGCGGAGTACAGCGCCTATACGGGATTACAGCACGTCTATCCCGCCCGCACCGCCGCCCTCATCGGCCTCGTGAACATCGGGCAGAACCTGCTCGCGGCCGAACTGGTCGGGCGCTGGATCGGGCCGCGCATCGACTTCGCAGCCGTGGTGCCGACTGCGCGCCTCGTGCTGCTGCTGCTCATCGCGACATTCTTCGGCGGATTCGGCGGTGCTGCCGTGCTCGTCTGGTCGGGCACGGCGCCGGATTTCTGGAACAACCAGCAGGCCTGGTGGCTGAGCGGTTTCCTCGGCGCCGCGATCGTCGTGCCGCTGATCCTCTCGTGGGCCGAACGGGGTTTGCGCTTTGCAACCGGCCAGCGCCGCCGGGCCGCAGGGCTCGCCCTCCTGCAGCTCGCGATCCTCATTGTCGTCGTCTGGCACGTGTTCTCCGGTCAGTTCCACTTCGAGCTGGTCGCACTCGACTCGCCGTTCCTGATCTATGCGGTGCTGCTGTGGATCGTGTCGACGGGTGGCACGCGGCGCAGCACGTTTGCGCTGCTGCTCGTGGCCGCGATATCGCTCGACTACACCCTCACGGGCAGCGGGCCGTTCAGCGGCGCGAGCAGCGCACCTTTCGGCCCAATCCTCAACCTGCAGGCCTTTCTCGTGCTGGTCGTGGTGCCCCTGCTGGTCGTGCAGGCTTCGATCGCGGAGAAGCGTCTTGCGCTCGCGCGCGTCAGCGCGAGCGATGAACGCTACCGCGCGTTCGTCAGTCACAGCTCGGAGGCGATTTTCCGCTTCGAGCTGTCGCAGCCGATGCCGCTTTTGCTCGCGGCGATCGAGCAGCGCCGCTGGCTCGACCGCCATGCGTACATCGCTGAATCGAACCAGGCATTCCGCGCGGCCACCGGCAACGGCACGCAGGGAGAGTTGCTCACGCGTCATCCGGCCTGGCTCGAGCGCTGCCTCGCCACCGTTCCGGACGCGATCACCTCCGGCGGACAGGCGCAGAATGTCGAATGCGTCCTGCCGGGCCCCTACGGCCTCGATCGCACACTGCTCGTTTCCCTGTCGACCGAGGTTGAAGCCGGCGCCTTGCAGCGGGTCTGGGGGGTCGCGCGCGACATCACGCAGCTGCGGGCCGTTCAGCAGCAGCTCGAGCTGCAGCAGCGCGAACTGCGCGCGCTCGCCGCCGAGCTCACGCTCACCGAGGAGCGCGCCCGGCGCCGGATCGCGGCCGATCTGCACGACGGGCTCGCGCAAAGCCTGGTCGGGCTCAAGATGCACATCGCGGCCATCCGTTCGGCAGTCGTTCAGGGCCGTCCGCTGCCCGACCTTTCGGCCCTCGAACTGACGATCGCGGAATCGACCGCGCAGGTGCGCTCGCTGATGACGAGCCTCATGCCACCGGGCCTTTACGACCACGGGATCGTGGCGGGGCTGTCCTGGCTCGCAGACGATTTCGGCAAGCGTCAGCGCGCGGAAGTCCATTTCGAGGACGACCAGCAACCGAAGCCCCTGAATGAGCCGACCACCGTGCTCGTGTATCAGGCGGCGCGGCAGCTGCTGCAGAACGTGGCGCGTCATGCGCAGGCGCGCGTCGTGACGATCCGCACCAGCGTTGTCGACCATCGCTTCGAGCTGACCGTCTCCGACGCGGGCGTCGGCTTCAACGTCTCGGATCTCAGCTTCCTGCCGACCCAGCGCGGCGGCTTCGGGCTCTACAGCATCCGTGAGCGCCTCTCCATCATTGGCGGCACCATCGAGATCGACTCCGCGCCAGGTCGGGGCACACATGTACGGATCGCTGCACCGCTCAAATCGGCCGTAGCAGAGCCGGCGCGCGCAAGCGGCGCCGGGAACCGGGGATCCTGAGCGTGCTGATCGAGCGCATCTGGACAGGAAACGACTACCGCAACTTCCATTACCTCGTGGCGTGCCCCGAGACCGGCGAGGCGCTCGCGATCGACCCGCTCGACTGGCGCAAGTGCCTCGACGCCGCGCGGGCGCGCGGCTTCAAAATCACCCAGATCCTGAACACGCACGAACACCGCGACCACACCGGTGGCAACGAGCCGCTGCGTGCACAAACCGGCGCGCGAGTGCTGGCGCACGCGGGAGCCGCGGCGCGCATCGGTCACGTCGACACGGGACTGTCCCGCGGTGACATCGTGCGCGTCGGGCGCACTGTCGAACTCGAGTGCCTCGACACGCCCGGCCACACCCTGGCACACGTGTGTCTCTATGCGCGCGGCGATGTCCCGGCGCTCTTCTGCGGCGATACGCTCTTCAACGCCGGCGCCGGCAATTGCCAACATGGCGGGCACCCCGAATTGCTGTATGAGACCTTCTCGCAGCAGCTCGCCCGGCTGCCAGATGCGACCCGCGTGTATCCGGGACACGAGTATTTCGAGCGCAATCTCGCCTTCACGCTCGACCGTGAGCCAGGCAACGAGGCGGCCGCCGCACTGCATGCGGCCGCCGTGCATCAGGACCCCTCGGCCGCCCCGATCACGACGCTCGGCGAAGAGAAGCGCATCAACACGTTCCTCAGGCTGCAGAGCCCGCAGATCGTCGCGCGCCTGCGCGAGGCGCTCCCGGAGTTTCCCGAGAGGCCGACGCCGCGCGAGGTGTTTGTCGCGCTACGCGACCTGCGCAACCGCTGGTAGCAGCCCGCCGCCGCGCTCAGCGGGTGGCGGGCGGCGCCTTCCCGACGGGTCGCGACGTCAGCGGCCGGTGGCCGGGCTGGCCGGCAACCCGGTCGAGCCAGGCGCGCACGTGCGGAAACGGCGCCAGGTCGTGCCCGCCTTCGTGCGCCACGTGCGAGTACGCGTACAGCGAAATGTCAGCGATCGTGTAGCGCTCGCCAACGAAGAAGCGGCGTGTGGCGAGGAGACGCTCCATCACCGTGAACGCCGCGCGCCCGCGCTCGAGGCGGTCTGGCAGCTCCGCGCGGCGCGGTGAGTCCACCGGCAGGTGCTTCACGATATAGCGCGGCGTGGCGACATAGGGCTCGTGGCTGTATTG
>JAGPES010000005.1 GCA_018057015.1 Pseudomonadales bacterium
CAACGTCGGGGGCCTGCCCGAGACGCTGCACCTGTCGCTGCTCGAGCCGCTGCGCGAGCTGTTCAAGGACGAGGTGCGCGAGCTGGGCCTCGAGCTCGGGCTGCCGCGCGAGATGGTGTTCCGCCACCCGTTCCCAGGCCCGGGCTTAGGCGTGCGGATCCTGGGCGAGGTGAAGCGCGAGTACGCCGAGCTGCTGCGCCGCGCCGATGCGATCTTCATCGACGAGCTGCGCGCCACCCGCGACGCGAGCGGGACGTCCTGGTATGACCTGACGGCGCAGGCGTTCGCCGTGTTCCTGCCGATACGGTCGGTGGGCGTGATGGGCGACGGCCGGACCTACGAGCACGCGGTCGCGCTGCGCGCTGTGCAGACGACCGACTTCATGACCGCGCATTGGGCGCACCTGCCGCACGATCTGCTCGCGCGCGTGTCCAACCGCATCACCAACGAGGTGCGCGGCATCAACCGCGTCGTGTTCGACGTCTCGTCGAAGCCGCCGGCGACGATCGAGTGGGAATGATTCGGCGTCTTTCGAGGTCTATCGCGGTCTATCGAAAAGTGCTGCTAAGTTGTTGTCCCATATAGATAACGTCTGTCGAGATCTATCGACATCTATCGGGGGGATGCCCTCCAGTTTGACGGTAAATCTGACGGTAAAAATCTGGCGCGGACACCCTCCAAAATTTTTACCGTCAGCGATAAAGGGCTGTTGACGGTAAAAAAATAGTAAGAAATAGCATACAAATCAACCACTTAACAAAGTTGTAGCGGTCAAATATTCGTGACGGTAAAATTCCTCCGAGAGGAGGGACTGCCGATGCTGTCCGATGGCACGCTCCGGGGCATCAAGCCCAAGGCCACCACCTACAAGATCGCCGACCGGGACGGGATGTACGTGACCGTCTCCCCGCGAGGCACGATCACTTTTCGTCTCGACTACCGGCTCAATGGCCGGCGGGAGACGCTCACGATCGGCCGCTATGGGTCCAAGGACGGGATCTCGCTGCTCATGGCGCGCGAGCGCTCCATGGAAGCGCGCAAGGCGATCGCCGAAGGCCAATCCCCCAGCCAGGAAAAGCAGCGCGAGAAGCGCCGGATGTCCGAGGCCAAGACCTTCGACGAGTTCACCAAGCGCTGGCTCGAAGAAGCCAGGATGGCCGACAGCACCAAGTCGATGCGCAAGAGCATCATCGACCGGGACATCATGCCGGTGTTCCGGAACCGGCTGATGGCCGAGATCGGCCCGGAGGACCTGCGCAACCTGTGCGCCAAGGTCAAGGCACGGGGCGCGCCGGCGACCGCAGTGCACGTGCGCGACATCGTCAAGCAGGTGTTCGGTTTCGCGGCGCTGCACGGCGACAAGGCGCCGAATCCCGCGGACGAAGTCGGCCCGTCATCGATCGCCACCTTCGTGGCCAAGGATCGTGCGCTGTCGCCGTCCGAGATCCGCGTCATGCACCGGGTGCTGGACGCCACCGCGACCCTGCCGACCATCCGCCTGGCGCTGCGCATGATCCTGCTGACGCTCGTGCGCAAGAGCGAGCTGATCGAAGCCACCTGGGACGAGGTCGACTTCGAGAACGCAGTCTGGACGATTCCGAAGAGCCGCATGAAGGCCGGCAAGCCCCACAACGTCTATCTGTCGCAGCAGGCGCTCGACATCATGGTGGCGCTGCGCACTTGTGCGAGCGGCTCGAAGTTCCTGCTGCCCTCGCGCTACGACGCCGATCGCTGCATGTCGAAGGCGACCCTGAACCGGGTCACCCAGACCGTCGCGGAGCGAGCCAAGGAAGCGAAACTCCCGCTGGAGCCCTTCACCGTGCATGACCTGCGGCGCACCGGCTCCACAATCTTGAACGAGCTCGGCTTCAACAGCGACTGGATCGAGAAGTGCCTGGCCCACGAAGACGGCCGCTCATCGAGGGGCGTCTACAACAAGGCGGAGTACGCAGAACAGCGGCGTCACATGCTGCAGGAATGGGCAGACATGATCGATGCCTGGGTGGCTGGGAAGTCGCATACACCTACGCTGCTGCCGCCGACCATGAAGGTGGTGACGACGGCGGCGCCGATATGAGTGGTTTCGACGCCGCTCTATGGAGCGGAAGCTGCTACGGTGCGTTTCCGGCGCGCACGGCTTTGTCGAATGTCGTCAGAGGCAATCGGGTCGACGTCGGCAGGGCTGCCCGAACGTCGGGTCACCGTCGTGAACCGGTCCTTCAGTCGCGGGGATCGTAGACCCGCCTTCGACCCAATCCCGACGTGGGACGGAGCCGGAAGCGGCCATTGAAATCGAGGAAAGTTGACGTTGAGTCCACAGAAACATGCCGACAACGCCGACGCCGGTCGGCCACGATGATGCTGGCGACGATGGCCACGGCAATGACTGATGCGGCGTGCATGCTCGCCCGGCGTTGTCGGACGCCGGTTGACCCAGGCGCGTGCCTACTTGCGTGCCGCGCGCTGGGCAAAGAACCGCTGCATCGCGGCGAAAGCCTGCCCCGCGCGCTCGCGTACCGACCGATCGACGTCGATGGCGCGCGGCACTTCGAGGCTGAGCGGCACGTCCGCGGGCAGCGCGTCGAGCAAATCCTGCAGCGGGAGCGTGCCATCCCCGGGAAATAGGCGGCCATTGCGCGCCTCGGCCAACAACTGGTCCGTCGTCGTCGGCATTTGCGCCGAGGCGTCACAAAGCTGGACATAGCCAACGGCTCCGGCCGGCAAAGCGGCAACGTCAGCCGTCGTGTCGCCGCAGCGGCTCACGTGCAGGCAGTCCAGGCACAGGAAGGCGTTGGGTTGCGATGCGCCGGCTACAAACGCCGCCGCTTGCGCAAGCGAGCGCAGGCTGCGCCATCTCATGTACTCCACGGCGATGGCCAATTGTCGAACGCGGGCCATTTCACACAGCAGCGCGAAACGTGCCTGCGCTCGCGCAAGGTCGGGATCCTCGACGACGACCTGCACGACCGAGGCGCCGAGTTGCGCAGCAACTTCGACCGTTCGCGCCAGCGCAGGCACGTCGGTGTCGGCGGCCAGGGTGATCGCGTCGACGTCATAGATTTCGACGCCGGTCGCCTGCAAGGCACGTTCGATCCCGCGCTGCAGCACGATGTCGCTGACGATGTCGTGCAAGAGTGCGAGTCCTCGCGGGGCGACAAGGCGCAGCCCAACCGTCGCGAATCCGGCATCAGCTGCCGCCTCGATCTGCTCGACCGGATGTGCGCCAACCACCGAGAGGTACGCCAAGCCGAGCGGGGGCAACGTGGCCGCCCTGGGCGCGGTCCCTGCTCTGTTCATCTCAGTAGGTGGCGCGGCCACCGGATGCGTCGAACACGGCACCGGTCGAGAACGAGCATTCTTCCGACGCCAGCCAGTTGACAAGGTTCGCCACTTCCTCGGCGCGTCCAAGCCGCCCCATCGGGATCTTGGCGATGACTTTCGCCTTGAACTCGGGCGTCAGCTGCGCCAGTATGTCCGTGTCGATGGCAGCTGGCGCCACACAGTTCACGCGGATGTTGGTCAATGCCAACTCCTTCCCGAGCGCCTTGGTAAGTGCGATCACGCCGGCCTTCGCGGCCGCGTAGCAACTGGCCTCCGCGTTGCCTTCCTTGCCGCCGATTGAGCTCATGTTCACCACGCGGCCGTAGCCGGACTGTTGCATGACTTTGATCACCGCGCGACAACAGTGGAACACCCCGTCCAAGTTGAGCGCCACCGTTCTGCGCCAACCGTCCAGCGGGTAGTCCACCAGCGGTGCGATCGGCCCATTGTTGCCCGCCGAATTAATTAGGATGTCGATGCGGCCGAAATCCTCCACCGTCCGCAGCGCAGCCTGTTCAACTGCGGCGTAATCGGTGACATCGACAAGATATGCACGCGCACCGGGCAAGGTCGCGGCCAAGCGCTCAGCGCGGCTCAGGTCGATGTCCCACAATGCGCTCCTGATCCCGGCACGCGCCATTCGCTCGGCGATCGCGAATCCCAGCCCCCCGGCGCCGCCCGTGACGACGGCTACGCGCCCCGCTTCCGGTTCAACTCCCTGCGGAACTTGCATCGGCAACTCCAGCCAATAACAATCTGCGTCGGACCCACGGCTCGCCAACTGCGGAGAGTGCGATGCCGATCGCCTTTCACCTCGTCACGGGGCGACAGCCGGCAGCGTCAGGCGCCCGCTGCTCTCCAGGTGCAGCCGACCCGCGGCATCGACTCAGGCGGCAGTCAACTGGTCGTTCGCGGTCAACACTGCCGCTAGACGATAGGTGCCCGAAACGAATGGAGCGTCGGCGGCACCCTGCGCGCGCAGTCTCTCCCGCTTCAATTCTCCCGCCAGCAATCCGGCGATCTCGTTGGCGTCGAAGCCGGTTGCCAGGAGCGTAAAGCGCAGGTCGGCGTCGTTGCCGCGAATCCGCTGCTCGGTAGTCATCGCCGCCGGCACCGCGGACTCCAGAAGATGCGCGGCGATGACCCCTCGTTGCGCGGCGATGCGCGGCAGGACATCGCAGGCAAGCAGTTGCCGGAGGCGTTCGTCTTGCCCCTCGGCCGCGGCAGTCCGCACGAGTACGGCGCTTCCGCCGAGTCCCTGCCCGACGCTCGCCGTTACGCGACAGAGACTCCGCGCCATGTCTCGATAGCACTTCATCATCTTCGCCGTCCACGGCGTCGGCTGATTCAGTCGCTGCAGGTACGCCGCCGAATTCAGCACGTCGGTGCCGGCCACCTCGTATAGCACGAGGTACCCCGGACTGCCGCCCACGCTGCGCCAACGGCTGCCGCGAAGGAAACCGGGGACCGACAGCCGCTCCGGCATGTGTTCACGCGAGTGCCAATCGTCATGTTCATCGATGGCGGAGGGCTCTATATCGAACGAGATGACAACTGCGGCGGGTCCGAGCAACGGCATGGCATGTACTCTTTTGTCGACTTCGATCAGGCGCGCGCGACGCGGTCACCGGGCACGACCTGCATGCCGCGTCGCACCGCGGAGCGGAACGACACGCTCATGAGCAGTACATGCTCGTCGATGACCTCCTCGGCCCGTAGCAGGTCGCCCTTCTCAAATGCATTCGCGATGGCCCGGTGCGCGGCCGTCGATCTGCCGCGCGGCTCGTTTGCGCCAACCAGGTTGTGCGAGCGCAAGGCGCCGACACGACCAGACACAAGCTTGTACGCCTCGATCAAGTACGCATTGGCGCTGTTCTCGATTATCGACTGGTGAAACCTCGTGTCAGCGGACGAATACGCTCGCGGGTCGTCGACCTCAGTCGCCGCGTTCATCGCGGCAAGCGCTTGGTGCATTTGCGTCAGCGTTTTATTGAAACGACGCGCGTGGGCGAGGCGCAGCGCCGCCACCTCCAATAGGCGACGGAATTCGCAGGGCTCGGCCACGTCTTCCTCCGAAGGCAGGAACACGTAGCTACCTGATTGCGGCCGGATCACGATCAGCCCCTGGCGCTGCAGGGACGTCAACGCCTCACGCACCGTGGTCCGACTCACGCCGTAGTTCGCAGCCAACCGGATTTCCGACAGCGCCTCGCCAAGTTGATACTCACCGTCGACGATCGACTGGCGCAGCGCCTCGGTGACCCGCGCGGTGAGGTTGTCGCTTGCCGGCACCGCGTCGCCGGCAGGCGAGTCCTCGCGCGCCCTGACATTGCGGTGCAGTGAGGTTCGCTGCAACGGGTTGCCCATGCGCAAGCCCTAGAGCCGGTGCGCCAGCGCCGCGGCCTCGTGCATCGCTTCCAGCGCGGTGCGCGGCTGCACACAGTCGCCAATCATGTAGATGCGTGGTGCGTCGGCGCGCTCAAAGAGTTCGTCGGAGCAGTCGGTCACCGGAAGCAGCCGGCGCGTCGGCACAACCACGTCGATATCCTCGACGGTCCAGCGTGCGCTGTCGTTCCAAAGAGTCGCGCTGTGTTCGCCGAGAGACTCCACCGTCGTGCCCAAATGCACCTCGACACGCTGCGACTCGTCGAGGCCCTCGTTCTGAAAGCGGCGTGAGCGACTGGCAATGTCCGTCATGAGTTCCTTGCCCTGTTCGGTGAGGATCACATGTGCGCCCTTCTTCGCCAGCAGCCGTGCGATGCCAACGCCGCGGATGCCGCCGCCGATCACCAGCGCCTTCTTGATGCCGCCGATCGGCCGGCGAATGATGTCGTACGGATTGACCACGGGACTGTCGAGCAGGCCGGGGATCGGCGGTAGGCCGGGCGCGGAGCCCGTGGCCACGATCACGGCGTCGGCGTGCTCCGCCAGCACGAGGTCCGCCGTCGCCTCGGTGCCGGTTCGGATCTTGACACCGGCGCGGGTTACCGCAGCTGTCAACCACGTTACGTGCCCGGCGAATTCTTCCCGTCCGGGCAGGTATCGGTTCAACGACAATTGTCCCCCAAGTTCCTCATCGCGCTCGAAAAGCGTCACCTCTGCGCCGCGCAGCGCCAATATGCGCGCCGACTCGAGTCCGGCGGGCCCCCCGCCGATCACCACCACCTTCTTGACCGCCGATACCGGCGTGATCGCGCGTTCGCGCTCGTAGCCGGTGTTTGTATTCACCAGGCAGATGATCGGCAGCCCGCGCGCGTGCATGTCGCTGCAGCCCTGGTTGCAGGCGATGCACGTACAGATTTCGTCGAGGCGCCCGGCGCGCGCCTTGTTCGGGAACTCCGGGTCGGCGTGCAGGGCGCGCCCCATCGTGACGAAGTCGGAACAGCCCGACTCGATAACATGCTCGGCCACGCTTGGATCGGTCAACCGTCCCGACACGCTGACCGGAATCTGCACATGGGGGCGCACAATTTTCGCCGAATAGGAAAGCACACCCTGCGGCATTTCCATCGGCTGCGTGATCCACCAGTTGGTCTCATACATTCCCGCCGAAATGTCGAGCAGGTTCACGCCGGCCGCCTGAAGCCGTGGCGCGAAAACGCAGACGTCTTCCAGCGTGGTGCCGCCGAGGGGTTGGTGCTCGTCGCCGCTGACGCGGTAGACGATCGGTACGTCCGCTCCGACCTGCTTTCGCACCGCGGCCACGACGTCGAGCGGCAGCCGCATGCGGCGCTCCAGGTCGCCGCCATACTCGTCGTCGCGCTTGTTGGCGAACGGCGACAGAAATGCGCTCAAAAGGTAGCCGTGCGCTCCGTGCAGGCCGACGAAGTCGCAGCCCGCCTCCACCGCGCGGCGCGCCGCCGCCGCAAAACATTCGATCACGTAGAGGATCTCGTCGCGGCTCATCGTGTGCGGCACGAAGGGCGCGGCCCCTACGTAGGCCACATCGGACGGGCCCCACGACTGCAGCCCGGAGACTTCCGGGTTGACCACGCGGCCGCCGAAGTGCAGTTCGGGTCCGATCCGCGCACCGTGCTTGCGAACCGCGGTGACCAGCTTGCGGAACTGCGGGATCAGATCGTCGTCGTAGAGGCCCATCTGAAGTTCGCGCCCCTTGCCGCGCGAATCGACGTAGGTCGCCTCCGTGTACATCATCCCCACCCCGCCCTTGGACCGCGCTTCCATGTAGTCGATGTACCGCTGCGTGACCCGGCCTTCAGCGGTGCAGTAGTTGCGCTCCATTGGCGAAGCAATGATGCGATTGCGGACCTCCATCGATCCGACGCGGCCTGGCTGGAACAGATGCGGAAATTTCATGGTTGCATCTCTCACTTGACGGTTGACGGCAATCGCTCGACGCGAGCGACGTCCACGAATCTGCGCGCAAAGCTTGAGCGCTGTCTTCAGCAAGCGGCGGCCTGCGGCGTCGCGCGGCTTGCCGGACCACTCGTGCGGACTGCGCCGGATGCGCGCCTCACTGCGGCTTCCCGGGAACGGTCCCCAGCAGGCGGTCACACACTCCGCCGTCCATCCGCAGGTCGATACCGGTGGCATAGCCGAAGTCCGGGCCTGCCAGGCCGACAACCGCGCGCGCAATGTCCTCCGGCGTGCCGATCCGATGTAGCGGAACGAACTCGGTTCGCCTGCGCTCCACGTCGGAATCGGCGTACAGGGATTCGGTCAGCGGTGTCCGGATCAATCCCGGCGAGATGGTATTGACTCGAATTCCGTCGCCGGACCATTCCTGTGCCAGCTGCCGGCACATCATGATCAGGGCGGCCTTCGATGACGAGTAGGCGCCGAGGTCCGGGAAGGGAAACAGCCCCGCCATCGAAGCGATTGCGACAACGGCGCCACGGCTCTCCGCCAGAGCCGTGCGCACGGTGCGCGCGATCAGCCACGTCGCTCGCACGTTGACATTGAACGCCAGATCCCAAGCCGCGAGTTCCAGACCGTCCAAGGCGCCCGGGCGGATGATTCCCGCGACCGACGCGAAGACGTCGAGGCCGCCGCACTTGTCGATGGCTTCCTTGCCGAGGCGCGCGCAGTCGTCAGGATTCGACACATCTGCCGCGCAGGCATGCGCCTGCGCGCCAGCATCCCGCAGTTCGGTTGCCAAGCGCTCGACGGCAGCCGGGACCTGATCGGCCGCGGCGATCACGAGCTTTCGGCCGCGGCGTTTCGCGTCGGAGAGCAATTCGAAGCACACTGCGCGGCCGATGCCGCCTGCCGCGCCCGTCACCAGGGCCCGCGTCACCGGTGCGCTCATCCCTTGTATCCGAACATTCGGGGCAGCCACAGCACGACGTCCGGTACGAACGTGATGATGCCGAGGGCGACGATCAGCATGAACAGGAACGGCAGGACGTTGCGCACGATCGAGCCTATCGAGACCTTCGTGATGTTGGATGTCACGAACAGAAGCAGGCCGTAGGGTGGCGTCAGCAGCCCGATCATCAGGTTGACGGTGACGAAGACGCCGAAGTGCACGATGTCGATGCCGAGCAGCTTGGCGGTCGGGATGAGAATTGGGACGATGACCAGCAGGACCGTGCTCGCGTCGAGCAGGCAGCCGAGGATCAGGAGGATGACGTTGACCGCCAGCAGGTACTGGAACTGCGTCATCTGGTGAGCCGCCAGGATAGCGCTGAGTGCGTTCGGCAAGTCCTCCCGTGTGACTACGTAGTTGAACACGAGCGCGCCGGCGATCATCATGCCGACCGAAGCGGTCGAGCGTGCGCTCGACATTAGGCACTGGTAAGTCTGGCGCAGCGACACCGACCGGTAGATGACCAGCGAGATCACGTAGGCATACAGCGCCGCGACGGCGGCGGCCTCGGTGGGCGTCATCACGCCGCCGTAGATGCCGCCCAACAGCACGACGGGCATCATCAGCGCCGGGAAGGCTTCCAGCGTGATCTTCGGGAACTCGCGCAGCGGGGTCGGTTCCTCGACCGGGAAGTTGTGCTTCCGCGCGAGGATGCCGTTCATGATCATCAGTGCCACTCCCATCACCAGACCCGGCACGACGCCGCCGAGAAACAGGTACCCGACGGAGGCGTCCGACACCAGCGCAAACAGCACCAGCGGGATGGACGGGGGAATGATCGGGCCGATCGTCGACGCGGCAGCGGTGATCGCGGCGGCATAGCTGGGCGTGTACTTGCCATCGCGCGTCATCATGTTGATGATGACCCGCCCGAGGCCGGCAGCGTCCGCGACCGCGGAACCCGACATGCCGGACAGGATGATGTTCGCCACCACGTTGACGTGCCCGAGCCCGCCGCGAAAGCGGCCGACGAGCGCGTAGCAGAACTTCAGCAGCCGATCGCTCAGCGAGCCGACGTTCATCAGGTCGGCGGCGAAGATGAAGAGAGGAATCGCGAGCAGCGTGTAGCCGTTGTACAGGCCCTGAAGGATCTGCTCTCCCGCGATGCCGAGATCCTGCTTCATCAGCAGCAGGTAGACAATCGACGCGGAGATCATCGACAGCCCGATCGGCAGGCCGAGCAGGCTGAGGATGACGAGGCTCAAGATCGTAATGCCGAACGGGCTGAACGGGTTCATTCTATGTTCTCCAGCGCCGCGGGGCTCTGATCGTCGAAGGCGGGCCGGCCCCTTATCGCGCACCAGACGATCCACAGGTGGCGTGCAATCATCGCGGCGGCGAAGATCACGTAGACCGAGAAGACCAGGTCGAAGCGCACGCCGAGCGCGGCGCTAACCTCGACCTTCATGAAGTTCACGTAGCTGAGGGTCGCCGGGAAGGCGATCGAGAAGAGCACCACCAGCGCCAGTCCCGTGACCGCATCGAATACCCGCCGCATGCCCGGAGAGACGCCGCCGTAGATCATGTCGAAGCGGATGTTGTCGACCTCGCGGGTCACGAACGCGGTGCCCCAGAGAATGACCCAGATGCCCATGATCACGCTGAGTTCGTCGGCCCAGGCAACCGGTTTTCGCAATATGTAGCGCGCAAACACGCCCACGATGAAGCAGACGAACATCGCTCCCATGCAGAAAGCGGCAAGACTCGCCGCGAAGTGCATGAACCAGCCCGACGCCCTAGTCAGTGCCGCTCGCATCGTGCTCTCCTCCTAATCGTCGTGACGTCGACCGTCCGGAACTGCGAAAGGGGGCGTCAGGCGTTGCGGCTCAGAGCGACTCGATCT
The DNA here is from genome assembly GCA_018057015.1 of Pseudomonadales bacterium. Lineage (GTDB taxonomy): Bacteria > Pseudomonadota > Gammaproteobacteria > Pseudomonadales > UBA5518 > UBA5518. The sequence goes on from JAGPES010000005.1 coordinate 10,494, forward strand.
TCTCGAGCATGCCTGGGACCCATTCCTTGATGTACTTGGAGTTCCTCGTCTTATCGAGTGCAAACTTGCGGAAGGCGGCGAGGTCCGGAGAGTAGACGTCCATTCCCTGGCTCCGGAAGAAGGCAGCCAATTCGGTTTCCTCCGCCGCAAACTGCGCCGTCACTGTCGCGCTGTAATCGGTTGCCGCCGCCTGCAGCTTGGCCTGCTGTGCCGGCGTCATTGCATCCCACTTCTTCTTCGCTATCGAGAACAGGTTGCAGTTGATCAGGTGCCCGGTGAGGACGTACTGCGATAGGACCTCGTAAAACTTCATCGTCTTGGTCAACGGCATCGGGTTGTCCTGCGCGTCGATGGCACCCGTCTGCAGCGCAGTGTAGACCTCAGCGAACGGAACCGGCGTCGGATTGGCGCCCAGGCACTCGCCCAGAAATTGCCACCCTTCGCCTGCCGGCATCCGCAGCCGGATCCCTGCCATGTCCGCCGGCGTGTTGATCTTCTTCTTCACCCGGAGACTGACGTGGCGCGTCCCGATGTAGTGGACGGAGAGCACCTTGATGCCAATGTCTTCGGCCATCCTGAACAGCTGTTTGCCGACGTCGCTGTTGTAGACCTTGAACATGTGATTGGCGTCGCGAAATACGTACGCGTTGCCGACGATGCCCCAAGCCGGTATCTGCCTTTGGAAATCGGGAATCGACAGCGCACTCATGTCCAGATTCCCGCGCTGCATGGCGAGCAGTTCCGTGCCCTGCTTAAACAGCGTGGAATTGAAATACGGCTTGAAATCGAAATCACTGGCGATCGCCGGGACGAACTTGTCCATCATCACCTTGGCCCGGACGTCCTCGGTGGATGCGCTCTCGCAGTAAACGAGAGGAATCTTCGTCTGGGCGAATGCCGAAGGGCAGACCGCCGCGGTGGCCAACGCTGACTGGGCTATCAGGAACTGGCGACGACTCATTCGCAACGTCATGGTTATCTCCTCGCAAATATCGTCTCGCCGGTATCGGAAACGGATGCTTGGGCAAGACTGTGATCGTAGGTAAAGCTAAAGGCGCATTGCGACTCGCGGTCTGGCGAGCACACTAGGCGGCGATACTGTGGGGGCGCTAGCCCGGCTTCACACTTTGGTCCTCCAATGTCAGTTCAGCACGCGTTGCTCGGTAGCACGAGACCGAGGCTCGCGGCAGCTTGCTTCAACGAAGAAAGATAGCGGCTGGTCATCTCGGCAGCGGAGAGGACCGCCCCGTGGACAATCAGGTTGATACCGGCGATGCAGGCACCGCTTTCGTCGCGCACCGGCACGGCAAGCGAGCACAGATTTGGCCCCGTCTGCTGGCTGACGTAGGCCAAATCCGACGTACGCGCGTCGTCAACGGCGGCCCGCAGTTTCGCCTTCGAATTGATCGTGTGCACGGTGTACTGGTAGAACCGGATGCGCGACAAGTACTGGTCGAGCTGGGACTTGGGCAGATTAGCAAGCAGGATGTGGCCGATCGACGTGCAGTACGCCGGCTGTCGGCGGCCGACGTTCAAATGCGGAGCGATGATGGGTGACGACATCGACCGGGCGAGGTACGCGATGTCGTCGCCGTCAAGAACGGCAAGCGCGCACGCCTGAAGCGTCGAATTGCTGAGCTCGTCGAGCAGCGGCTGTGCCAGCAATGCGATCGGGGAAGCCGATAGGTAGGTGTGGCTGAACGAAAGCACGCGGGGACGAAGGTAATACCCCCCGATACCATCGGACGCGGCAAAACCTATCTGCTCCAGCGTGTGCAGGCAACGGCGCGCAGACGGTCTGGTGAGTCCGGTGCGCCGTGCCACCTGGGATATCGTCATGTGGCGTCGTGTCGTAGACAGCGACAGCAAGACCGCGAATCCGCGCGCCAGTCCGAATATGAAGTCGCGATCGCCGCGAAACTGCTCGATGGTCTCGGCTGCGAGCGCGTCGCCCTCAATGGCCGCCGCGTCCACCGCGGGCGCCGCAGCCCGGCGCTGCTTCGCCTTGTTACCGGCAACCATTCTTCCCCCCAGGGGCATCGATGCTCACGGCCGATTGGACTTCACGACCACCGAGCCGGCAGCGGCACCCAGCTGGACTTGGCGGGATGAGTGATTCTTTTCGCAATCGCACACAAATGAAAGTGGCGGCGCCTGAAACTGTACGCTATGCGTACACAATATCAAACGACGCGTCGCAAACGGATTGCCAATGAAAGTGTCGACGAGTAGCTTGAACGTCGGGTGGCGATGCGAGTTGAATTGCGGGCAGCGTCGTTGGATTCCTGAGCAGTTGTCGCCGAACCGATTCGGCCCTTGGATGGATGGAGTTCTTAATGGAAAAAATGCCCGTCGCGGTCATTGGTGCCGGGCTCATCGGCAAGATGCACATCGACCGCGCTCTCAAGCACTCCGACGTGGTCTTGGCGGGCATCGCCGACCCGACGCCGGAGGGGGAGCAGGTCGCGCGCAGCGTCGGTGTGCCGTGGTTTGCCGACCACCTCAAGATGATCGAAACCGCGAAGCCGCGTGGCGTCGTTGTGGCGACGCCGAATGTGACCCACACCCGCATCACGATCGACTGCCTCGAGCGCGGCTTGGCGGTGATCGTCGAAAAGCCGATTGCCGACACCGTGGAGGAGGCGCGACGCATCTGCGACGCATCCGCGCGAACGGGACTACCGGTTCTGGTCGGACACCACCGCCGCTACAATCCGATCACGCGGCGGGCGAAGGAGATTCTCCTTTCCGGCCGCCTCGGCAAGCCGGTCACGGCGACGGTGCTGTGCACGTGGCTGAAGCCGGATGATTACTTCAACATGACTTGGCGCCGCGAGAAGGGGGGCGGTCCCATCCTCATCAACCTGATCCACGATATCGACCTGCTCCGGTTCCTCTACGGCGAGGTCGAGAGCGTGCAGGCCATCGTGTCGAGCGCGATTCGGGGTTTCGAGGTCGAGGACACGAGCGCGATCATCTGTCGATTTCGCAACGGGGCTCTGGGCAACATCGCGGTGTCGGACACGGCGGCTGCCCCATGGAACTGGGATCTGGCCGTTGGCGAGGCAGAGCGCTTCCCGCAGCAGGATGTGAACTCCTATTACCTGTCGGGCACGCTTGGCTCCCTCACGCTGCCGCGGCTCGAGGTGTGGGAATACCGCAAGGAGCGCGGCTGGCACGATCCGCTCACCGCCGAGCGCACAGCCCTTCACCGGGGGTGCCCGTACGTTGAGCAGTGGCGGCACTTTCGTGCGCTCATCGAAGGCAAGGAAGAGCCGGTCTGTTCCGCCCTCGATGGCATGCGCACGCTCGAAGTCACCTTGGCCGTACCCGCTGCCGCCGCCACCGGCCGGCCGGTAACGATGAAGCACTGAACGTCAACCCAATCTGTAGGTAAAACATGCGGGTCGTTTCGCTCGACCACCTTACTATCTTCGAACTGACGCCGCCGGAACTCGTGCGCGCTGCCGCCGATTCGGGTTACACGCACGTCGGGCTGCGGTTGAAGCCGGCAGCGCCAGCCGAACACCAGCACCCGGTGGTCGGCGATACTCCGATGCGCCGTGAAACGCTCGCCGCGCTGCGGGACTGCAACGTGGCCGCACTCGACTGGGGAGTCGTCCGGCTGAAGGGTGGGATGGTGGTGGCGGATCTGGAACCTTGGCTGGAGACCGCCGCTGTCCTTGGTGCGAGAAATGCCGTCGTCAACGGCGACGAGCCCGACGACGCGCGCCTGACCGTGCTTTTCGCACAGTTGTGCGAGCTCGGCCGGCGCTTCGGCATGCGCTTCCACATCGAGCCTACGCCTTGGACGGGGCTGAAGACGCTGGCACAGGCGAGCCGCATCGTCGCGGCAGCGGGTCAGCCCAACGGCAAGGTGATGGTCGACACCATTCACGTCGACCGTGTCGGAAACACCGCCGCCGACATCGCGGCGCTGCCGGCGGACCAGATCGTCTATGCGCAGCTTTGCGATGGCACTATGCCGCGGCCGACCGACTTTGACACGATGATCTTCCAGGCTCGCGGCGAGCGAGCGTTCCCGGGTGAAGGCGGCATCGACCTCGCGTCGATGATACGCGCGCTGCCGCCGGGAGTGCCTCTGAGCCTGGAGTGCCCGACCAAGTACCGCGCCTTGGGCATGTCGGCGCTGGACCGCGCCAAACGAGGCAGGAGCGCAGTCGACCAACTGCTCGCCTCGCTCTGAGGTTTGACGCGGGCTCCGACCGATGCCCACGCCCGCCACGACGACATTCGAGGAGCGCGCGATGAAGAAAGACGTGGTTGCGAACCAGCTGGTGAAGTATTTGGAGGACCGTGGTGTCAGGCACATGTTCGGCTTGTGCGGGCACACCAACATCGCGGTGCTCGCCGCACTGTCGAAGAGCCGGAAGATCAAGTTCGTCAACACCCGCCACGAGCAGGTCGCCGCGCACGCCGCCGACGGCTACGCGCGGGCGACGAACAGGGCGTCCGTCCTGCTGACGCACCTCTCCCCCGGACTCACCAACGCGGCGACGGGGGTGGCTAATGCGGCGCTCGACTCGATTCCGATGGTCGTGATCGCCGGCGACGTGCCGACGCACTACTACGGCAAGCATCCGCACCAGGAAGTGAACCTGCACGCGGACGCGTCGCAATACGAGATCTACCGGCCGTTCGTCAAGCGTGCCTGGCGCGTGGACTCGCCGCATCTCTTTCCCGAGATCATCGAGAAGGCGTTCACGCTGGCCGAAAGCGGCCGCCCGGGCCCGGTGCTGGTCGACGTGCCGATGGACATCTTCTCCAAGGAGATCGACGGCGCGCTGTGGAAGCGCGTCCTGGCCAACGCCAAGGCACTGCACCGGCCGTCGCTCGACGACGAGACCGCTGCGTTGATGATCCGGGCGCTGCTCGCCGCGAAGACGCCGCTCATCTACGCCGGCGGCGGCATCCTGCTCGCCGAGGCGGCGACGGAAATGCGCGAGCTCGCCGAGCACCTGTCGCTGCCGGTCGCGCACACGCTGATGGGCAAGGGCGCGCTGCCCGACGACCATCCGCTGATCCTCGGGATGACCGGATTCTGGGGCACGAAGTTCATCAACGACAAGACGCTCGCCGCGGACTGCATCCTGGCGCTCGGCACCCGCTTCTCCGAGGCCGACTGCAGCTCGTGGGAAGAGGCCTACACGTTTCGGATGCCCCCGACGAAGCTGATCCACATCGACATCGATCCGGCGGAGATCGGCCGCAACTTCCCGGTAGCGATCGGGGCGGTGGCCGACCTCAAGGCGGCGCTCACGGTGCTGAACCGGGTCGCCCGCAAGCTCGCACCCAAGGGCGTGCAGCGGCCGAAGCTCCTGGCCGAGATGGCGGCCAACCGCAGGAAGTTCGTCGCCGGCAACAAGAAAGCGATGGAGAGCGCGGCCTGGCCGATGCGGCCGGAGCGGATCCTCGCCGACCTGCGCGCGGTGCTGCCGCGCGACGCGATCCTGTGCACCGACGTGGGCTGGAACAAGAACGGGATGGCGCAGCAGTATCCGATCTACACGCCGGGCAGCGTATTCACGCCGGGCGGCTTCGCGACGATGGGCTTCGGCTCGCCGGCGGCGCTGGGGGCGAAGGTGGCGCGGCCGGAGCGGGTGGTGGTGGCGCTGATCGGCGACGGCGGCTTCGGCCAGAACCCGGCGGCGCTGGCCACCGCGTTCGAGGAGGACATCGCGGTGATCTGGGTGATCATGAACAACCACGCGTTCGGCACCATCGCCGGACTGGAGGCGGCGCACTACGGCACGACCTTCGCGACGGTGTTCGAGAAGGGCGGCAAGACCTGGTCGCCGGACTACGCGGCGATCGCCCGCGCTTATGGGGTGGACGGGATCAAGGTCGCGTCGGCGGCCGAGTTCAAGCCGGCGCTGGAGCAGGCGATCAAGGCGCAGCGGCCGGTGGTGCTTGACGTGTACATGAAGAACGAGCCGGTGCCGACCGCGGGCCACTGGAACATCATGGACATCTACTCGCCCGGGAAGAAGGTCCACCATGTGTCCACCGGCGACTGAGCGAAACAACGACAATTCTGCGCGGCCCGCGCTTCTTGGACCACGGCAGTACCAAGCCGGTGATTCTGACGCCGCCCTCCTCCCGCAGTCGGCGGCGTTGGCGTGGCGTGCCGGGCAGTCGCTCCGCGCATAGCCCGCAGCGGTTGCACCCAACGACCCGCATGCCGAAGGCGGATGCCGCGCGCAAGGGGATCGAGCGCACGGGCACGCCGAGGCAATCGACGGCGAGCTGATCCACCTCGCGATGGGGGTACTGCGGTTGCTCGTCGGGCCGGAGGGCGGTCAGCGGGCCCGCTTTATCGCCCAATTCGCCGCCGATTCTTCGGCTGCCAGCGGCAGAGTCGAGTAGCGTCCCGCAGGCCTCGAACGCGCAGGCTCCGATCCTGCTCAGCGATGGGTCGCCGCGAGGTCGTCCACGTGCCGGCCCTCGGTTCGCGCACCGTGTCGGCACGTCACCAACGCAACAACGAAGGTCCCAGTTCGGCACCCACCGCGGTTGGGATGAGCATGCCCAGGACGTACCAGATCCCGAGGAACGGAGCGGTCATCTCCGGACAGTGCAGCGTATACACCAGCGCACCCGCCGCACCAGCCGCGAAGCCGGCAGCGGCGCCGGCGATGTCTGCTATCGAGCGCCCCGGCTCGGGAACGACCGCCGTCACGTAGACCAGGCGATCGACGTGGGTCCGAGCGGGCACGAGCGAGATCGTCGCGCCGCCCGCCGAGTGGCCGACGACCACGACCGGCCCCGCGATCCCGGCCATCGCCTCGACCACCGTGCGGGCGTAGTCGTCGAGCGTGGCCGCTGGGTCCGTGCAGGGCAGGTCGACGGCGATCGCGCGGTGACCGAGCGCGTCGAGCTCGGGAATCACCAGCGCCAGCTCGGCGGAGCTACCGAACGCGCCGTGGACCAGAACAAACGTCGTCATCGCGACCACCTCCTCAAACGACGCCTCGTAACCACACTCGGGTAGGGCCACCTGCGCAGATCTCCACCACCGACCCGGAACTCCCTTGGCGCTGCTCGCGCGCTGCCGCCGAACAAGAAATAGCTTGCCTAAACGATGGAGAAGGCTCCGTCACGATAGCAGTGAACAGCGCGGCCGACGTGTGAGTTGATCAAGGTAATCAACGGCCCACCGCGATTTCGTGGTGCCTAAGAGCGTTGCAGGTTAACCGCAATACTGTTCACTTAATGATCCTGATCGCTTTTTCGATGTCGATGCGCTTGAGGGGCTTGGCGTGACGAGGTCGCAGGTTGAAGTTACTCATCTTGCGCTTGACCCCGCGTGGATTGCGGCGACCGCGCTGGGGAACGACGCGTTCCTGCAGAATCTCCTCGAGGACGCGTTCATGAAAGCGTTTCCGCAGCTGAGGGGGGAATAGCGTGGACCGCGGCAATTTTGCGCCTGACTACGCGCACGGCGTGCAGGAACGAAAGTTGGTCGGGATCGACGTCCGCTTTGAGCGCAGCCTCGTGCATCAGGCCACGCACGGCAAAGTGCGCCATCATCAAGCCGTAGAATTCCTGGCGGACCAAGTCCGGAGTTTTGCTGCGCAGGACGAGCTTGGCGCCACGCAGGTGAGTCTTCAGTTCCGCCATAGCGGTTTCGATCTGCCAGCGCTCGTGATAGAGGGCGGCGAGTTCGGCAGCCGGTGCTCGTCCCGGGTCGAGCAGGGTGGTCACCAAGCGATAGATCGGCTCGGCATCGCTCACGCCCTGGAGGCGGTAGTCGATGACGCGCACTCGCACGCCGTTACGCTGGTGCCGGCGATCCAGGTCCGAGGCGTAGAAGCTGCTCAAATACGAACCATCGGGCAACGCCCGCTCCGCTGGCAAACGGGCCTTGGCCTTGATCCGCCACAACAGGTCGGCGCCGGTGCGGCAAGCCTGCGTCCACAGCGGGAAGCCAAAGAAATTGCGGTCGCCCAAGCACAGCATTCCCTTGCGCAGCGCGCCTACCACGGCCTTGGCCAAGGTGATTTCGCCGGTCGAATAGGGTCCCTGCTGGGTACCGAAGAGCACATGGGTGCCATTCTCGACCAGCGACACGAAGCGCAGCTGCGGAAAGGCGCTCTCGCCGCGGCTGACGCCCGGACGACCGAAAGCTTGGTCATTGGCGGCTTCATCCGCGATCTCCATCGTGCTGCCATCGATACTTACCAGGCGCAGGTCGCGGTACCACGCCCCCTTCGTCGCGGGCACCGCAATCGGCTGCACAACGGCGTCGTGCAATTGCTGCAGCGGTTCCCACCCCAGGCGTGTACGGGCCTGCGAGATCCCGGAGTTACCGGCCACCTTGAGCGGCACGGCCGGATCGAGCAACCACTGCACACCTTCCAGCAGGCAACGCAACACCTCACGGTAGGACGACTGCATGTACAGACCCAACGCAATCGTGTAGTAGACCACCACGTGCGCCGGCAAGTCCCGCTCACGCTGGCTGGCTCTGCCCGTAGCCGCCAGGACCGCGCGCACTCGTTTCAAGGGAAAGGTCTTGGTAATGACCCCGAGACTGATGTAGTCGGTGATGCGACTACCCTCGGGCAGTGCCGCAAGCGTACGCGCCATCGCCTGTTCTCCCGCCATGGAAAGCAGCAGCATAGCGCAGTCAGGTACTTAAGTGAAGAGTATTGAGGTTAACCGGCGGATGACAAGACGGCCGGCTCCGCGATGACCGCTTCAGAGCAATGTGGGCGGTAACGCTGGCCGGCCGGTTATGGCCGATCCTTGTCGGCCGGCGACCTGGCCTCACGGACGGCTGTACCTCGCATTGCGGCCCTTCAAGTCCCGGGCTAGCCTTTCACGCTGGTCGGTCGGCACGCCCTCTGCCGCACATCCGGCATCGGCGCCTTCTTCACTCCGTTGTGCCCCGCCTGCCGCCTGCTTTGTAGCCAGGCCAGCACTTCTCTCAGATCCCACACCACGCAGCGTGCGGTGAGGAAGAACCGCTGCGGGAATTCCCCGCGGCGCTCCAGTTCGTAGATCGTAGAGTCCGCGAGCGGGACGATCTGACGTAGCTCGCTGCGGCGGATCGTGCGCCTCAGCCCCTTGGGGTCGGTAGGCGCGGCCTTGTACAGCTCCCGGATCGCCCGCGCGTCGAACGCGCCCAGTGGCTCGATCTCGCGCACTGCCTCCCGAAGCAAGTCGGCGCCATCTCGGCCGGCGGCACGATCGTCATCGATCTCTCCGTCGAGCCGAGGAACCATCCGCTCCGGTTTCGCGACGTCGGCGGCCCGAGTCGTGTTCGTGAACTGACTTCCGCGTTTCATTCGTACCCCCGCTCTCGGTTGAGGAGCTGCCCCGGCTTCCGGCATCTAGCCGCAACTAGCGGCTGCCGCCGACCGATTTCCGAACCTTGGACCGCGCGCGGCCGCCAACGACGCGGCGCCACGCGACCCTGGGGACTCTCGGCTGGGCGTCTTGGCGTCTGTCGCCATGGGTCGCCGCCTTTCGCCATCTATCGAGAGCCCCTTGGTGTTCGGTTACGGAATTCCCCCGAAAGGTGTCGGGGGATCCATGTTGTCGTCCGGCTTAGTCCATGATTCCTAGGCCCTTTGGTCAATTGATTCCCGTGCTCCTGCGCGGATTCGTCCTCCCGTCACTTGACGGTCGGGGGGCGACATGGAGCTCAAAGCGGGAGGGGGTCTCCAGCGATGGGAAATCGCGGTTACGAAGAAGTTGGTGGGTGAGTTCAGAAGGCGGTCTCGAAGCCTCGCGCGCGAGGAGTTCGACGACCTGATGCAGGAGTGCCTGGCGCACTGGATCGTGGTGCGCCGGAAACTCTCGCCCGATCCGGATGCGCCGCCAGTGGCCTACATGGCCCAGGTCATCCGCAACAAGCTCACGGACCTGATCCGCGAGCAGGCCGCCGACAAGCGCGCCGGTGAGCAGGACGCGCTTTCGCTCGACGCGGCACTCGACGGCTCGGAAGACGGCGTGACGCTCGCCGACCTGTTGGCCGACAGTGAGTTTGCCCAGAAGGACGACCCCGGCGCCGTCGACCGACGCCACGCTCGCATCGACATCGGCCGCGTCCTGGAGCGGCTGACGCCGGTTCAGCGGCAGCTGTGCCAAATGCTCGGGGCGGAGGGGCTGACCATCAAAGAGGCCGCCGAGCGGCTCCGAATTCCCCGCGGCACGCTGTACGAGGAGATCAAGCGCATCCGCCAGGTGTTCGCAGATCAGGGGCTTGGCGACTATCTGAAGGAGTAGTCCGACACATTTTCACGCGATTCCGTATGCCTGATGACAGACCTGAATCGGCGCGGAATCGATGATCAAGTTCACCGTCACGAGCACGAAGGGCGGCGTCGGCAAGACGACGCTCACGGCCAACCTGGGGGCGTTGCTGGCCGACATGGGCTTGCGCGTGCTGCTGGTCGACGCGGACGTGCAGCCGTCGCTGTCGAAGTACTTCCCGCTGGCGACGCCGCAGCCCGCGGCCGGGCTCACCGAGGTGATCGTTCGCGGCGAAGTCACGGCCGCCTGCATCACGGCGACGGTCTTCCCGAACCTCGACATCGTCGTGTCCGATGACCCCGAGGGTCATCTGCCCAACTGGCTGCTCAATCGCATCGACCGCGGCTTCCGTCTGCGCTTCGCGCTGCAGGCCGCCGTGGTGGCGGATGCCTACGACTGCGTCCTGATCGATACGCAGGGCGCCATCGGGCCCCTGCAGGACGCGGCCGTCATGGCCGCCGACATCCTCGTCTCGCCGATCACGCCCGAGATCCTCTCGGCGCGGGAGTTCAAGGACGGCACGATGGAGCTGCTCGATCGCCTGGAACCGGGCAGCGCCCTCGGCGCCACGCTCGGCCCGGTGAAGGCGGTGATCTATCGGCAGGACCGCACGGCCGACGCGCGCCTCATCGCCACCGGCATCCGCGAGGACTTCATCCGCCTGAAGGGCAGGGTGTCGGTGCTCGACACGGTGGTGCCGCACGCCAAGGCCTACAAGGAAGCCGCCACCCTGCGCATTCCGGTGCACCGGCACGAACGCCGGCGCGACGGCGTCATGCCGAGCGCATGCGCGGTGATGCACCAGCTCGCCTGGGAACTGATCCCCAGCCTGCAGGGCGTTCACGCCGATGGCTCCGTCGCCGAGGAGCGGTCGGCATGAGCAGCAAGGTGTCGCTGGATGAGCGTCGGCGGCTCGTGGCCGAGTCGTTGCAGGTGGGCAATCCCGGGAACAACGCGCGGGATCTGGCCGGTCAGGGCGACCCGCGCACGGAGTCCCAGATCGAACTCTCGATCGACGAGATCCGACCCTACGAGAACAACCCGCGGCGGGCGGCGAACGCGAAGTTCGATGACATCAAGGAGTCGATCCGCACCAGCGGTCTGAGAAGCCCGCTCACCGTCACGCGCCGCCCCGGCGAGTCGCACTTCATCGTCGAGGCCGGCGGCAACACGCGGCTGCTGGCCTTGCGGCAACTGTGGGCCGAGACGCGCGATCCGCGCTTCCGCAAGCTGGTGGTGCTGTTTCGGCCGTGGCGATCCGAGAGCCACGTTCTCACCGCGCACCTGATCGAGAACGAACAGCGCGGCGAGATGACGTTTTGGGACAAAGCATGCGGCATAGTCGCACTCAAGTCGCGTCTCGAGGCGGAGCAGGGCCGAACCCTGACGCTGCGTCCGCTCGAGGATGCACTCCACGCGATGGGCTTGTCGGTGAACACCGCAACGCTGGGTCTGCATCTCTTCGCCACCGAGCGGCTGCGAACTCTCGGCGAGGCGGTGGCGGATCTCTCCGGCCTCGACGTCAAGACGATCCAGCCGCGCCTGAACGCGCTGAAGCGCTACGCGCAGGCGCGAACGTCGATCACGGAAGACGAGCTCTACGCACAGGTCTTCGAACCCGACTTTCATCGATTCGCGGAGCAGTACCCCCACACGGGGGCGTTCAGTGTCGCTGCCACCTGCGAGGCCTGTGAAGTCGCCCTGGCGCGGCACCTCGGCGAACCCGTTGACGGGCTGCGCGAGGCTCTGAAGCCAGGGGCAGGCCGCGGAGCGCAGGCCAACCTGTCGGCTCCCACAACCGGCATTGCGGACGCCAGCATGGTGTCCGCCGATCGTCCTACGGCGGGCGACGAGACTACCGAGGTCGCCGGTGCGGAGCCAGACGAACTGCTGACGCGCGCAAGGAGCTTCGCCGACGCTGTCGGCCTTGGCGGTGTCGTCCATCCGGAGCCGCAGTGCGCCGCCGGCCTGCGCGTGTCAAGGCCGCCCGCCGACGATGCAGCCCAGCCCGAGCGTGAACGCGCCTGGTGGTTGCTCGCTGGACTTCTCGGCCAGCTCGACCCGGGCACGCCGCCACCGGCGTCGCTGGACCCGGGATTCCTGCATTGGCTCGTCGATCCCGATGACTCATCGGCCACGGCGTTCTGGGAGCTGCTGGTCTGCGCCAGGCGATCGGGCGGCCTGTTGCGAGAGGTGCGCGCGACGAGCAGATCGGCGTCCGCTTCGGAGGAGGCGTGATGCTCCCGCTGCAAGACACCCAGGTGCGGCTCGTCCTGCTCAATCACGTGACCGTGCGATTGGCCGATGCCGCGCAGGATGAGATTCACGCGGCGGGCATCGAGAACGAGCTACTGGCCCATCTTCGACAGCTCTCGGCGGTCGATCTCTGTCGCCTGGCCGCGATGCGCAGCTTGACGATCGGCGTCGCGTTCGACGGCGCCGCCCTCAAGGCGGGCCTGCGTGCAGTGGCCCTCGTCAACGAAGCCAAGGCGCTGGAGACGTACTTCATCCGCCATGGTGCATCTACGCATCTGATGAGCGCGCTCTTCAAGGTCCGCCGCAAGCTGACACTCAAGCGCCGCCGCGACTTCGATGCACGGCGTCCCGCGGGTCGTGTCCGGCTTCCGGACTACGCCACGCGCGAGCGCATCTACCAGGCTTGGCGGGCGATCGCCGATCCGACGCCGCGCGTTCGCTACTACCGCTTGCACCAGGAGTTTCAGCACATCCCGATCGCCGTGCTGGAGGCGGTCATCCGCGAGTTCGAGGCCGACGAATGAACGCGCGCCTGGAAGGCCTCGGCATCACGCCGCAGGTGTTGCTCGATGTCTTCGACACGCCGGTGAGCTTTCATCGTTGCCTGGTGCCCATCACCGGCGGCGTCACATCGGCACTGATGCTGTCGCAGGCGATCTGGACCACCCAGTCGCTCGAGCCCTCTGCCGATGGCTGGTTCATCCGCTCGCAGGAGCAGTGGACGCAGGAGACCGGGCTGTCGCGCTGGGAGCAGGAAACCGCGCGGCGCGCCTTGCGCCGCTCGGGACTGCTCGAAGAGCGTCGCGCGGGCATGCCGGCCAAGCTCTGGTTCCGCGTGCGTCCCGACGTCGTCTGGCGTGCCCTGCAGGCCCATGCCGGGGCGTCGTACCGATGACGGCGGGCAGGAGCCGCCGTGGCTGAGGACCTGCGCCTTGGCGACGAGGAACCGCGGGGGCGGGCAGCGGCTTTCGATGCGGCGCCGCTGTCGGTGATCTGGCCGCTACTTGGGCGGCACATCGCGTTTCATCGCCGCCTCGTGGATCTCACCTCCAGCGTCAAGGCAGCGCTCCTGCTGTCGCAGTCCGTCTATTGGACGCGCCATGGCCGGGACATCGCCCAGACCGGCGGATGGTTTCACAAGACAACCGAGCAATGGGAGATGGAGACCGGCCTGTCGGCGAAAGAGCAGGCCACCGCCCGCGAGGTACTGCGCGGCCTGGCGCTGCTCGACGACCAGCGCATGGGGATTCCCGCGCGGCTGCACTTCCGGTTGAACGTGGACGAGCTGGGCATGCGCCTCGCCGACCGGATCGCCAGCCACCCGCACGCAGCGGACTGGAGCGACCGTGTCGTACTCGCCGAGCTGCTCGGACCTTCGGTGGCTTTCCACCGCACGCTTGCCGATGTCGCCGGCGGCGTGCACGCCGGCCTGATGCTGTCCCGCGCGTTGCACCTGACGCGGCTGCAGGTCAGGCACCGCCTGGACCACTGGATCGCCAGCTCGGCAGCGCGCTGGTTCGAAGAGGTCGGTCTCACGCGGCGCGAACAGGAAACCGCGCGCCGCGATCTCGTGCGCACCGGGCTCTGGGAGGAGTGCTTGCGCGGCATTCCGCCGAGCCTGGTGGCGCGCATTCGGCTGGACTGTCTGCTCGCACTGCTCACCGACGACGCATCGGCGGCAAGGAGCCTCGGCTCGCGCATCGCAGAGCCAGACCGTGGCGTTACCGCAGACAAGGCTTCACCGAACGTCGAATCAAGACTGAGGCAACCCCGCAGCCTTGTCTCGCCAAAACCGCCGGATCAGTTTCGCCCGATCCGCCAACACGGTTCAGCCGAAAGCGCCGTTCTTCTTATGAATCACAGTACAGGTGAATCATTACAACCACAGCACACCGCCTCGTCTGCGAATCCGCCGGACACCGAGGCTGGTGGTGAACTGATCTTTCCCGAGCAGATGCTGCCGGACGAACGCCAGGCAGCGCGTCTGCTGCTGCGCCGTTGCGGCGATCAAGCCCAGTGCCTGCTCGATGAACTCGCAGGCCGCCTTCAGGTGCGCGGTGTTCGCCTCAGCCCCGTGGCCTACCTGCGCGGGCTCATCGCCCGCGCCGCCGCCGGCAGCTTCGTGCCGGAGCTCGGCCCCCGTGTGGCGGCCGAGCGCGAGCAGCGGCAGAAGGATGCCATCCAGCGCCGCGAACGCGAGGCCGAGGAGCAGCGCCTGGCCGCAGAGCGCGCCACGCCCGAGTACCAGGCCAAGGCCCTGGCCCAGCGGCAGAAGGTCAGACAGATGATCGACGAGCTCAAGGTGCGCATGGGCACGAACAGGCGGCCCTGAGCACAACGCGCCCGCTCATCCAACCGACGCAAGAACACCCCCCACGGAGTCCACCATGACAACGCAAGACACGCCGTCATACCTCGGGCCAGCGTCAGCAGTCGATTCCGCGCCGATCCCTCGCGACGCGCCGACGCCGAACGCCCCGCCCGCGCTGGGTCGGCTTGCGGACGAGTCGCCCGATGTGATGATGCTGCACACCCAGGATGCGTATCGAATGTTCGTTGGCCGCGCCGCCGACGCAGCGACCAAGGCGCCGGCGATTCCGGGCGGCCGGCGGTTTGCGGCGATGCTGAAGTCGATCTGGTACCTGTCGGCCAACGACAACCCCTACGCCGACTGGCTCCTGATCCGGGTCTATCAGTCCCTGGCCGGCATCCGATCGCAAATGGGTCAGGTCATCGAAGCACGAGAGGCCGAGTTCGAACGGCTGCGCCGCAAGGGGCTCGCCCTGTCCGTTCTCGCTTCGCGCAGTCCAGTCACGGTGGAGTTGGGCTTCCGTAGCCCGTATGGCTATGCCACGGCCGAGGCGATCGTCGAGTTCGACTACCACGTGCGGATGGTGAAGACCCTCGTGCTCAAGGACCGCATGAGCGACGAGGCAGGCAGGGCCGACATCCGGGCCGTCGGCCGCGGGCTTCGGGCGCTGTTCCTGGAACCGATCCGCTGGGAGCGCTACTTGCTGCGCGAGGAGATGCTGCCGTTGAGCCGGCGCGACTTCCTGCCCGGAGCCGACGAGGCGGCCCGACAGCGGGTGCGCGCCGCGGTGGCGCTGTTCGGCGAAGTTCCGCGCAAGGTGTTCACCGGCGAAGAAGCACCGCGCCACTCGCAGCGCCGGATCACGCCGACGCCGGCGGAGCTGCGGCTGATGCAGCAGGTGTCGCTTACAGCGGACGCGGTCGCCGAGCCGCCGGCGGCACCGAAGGCACTGCTGCTGTGACGAACGCGGCACGCCCGCCGGGTCGGCATCCCAGCGCGCAGGAGTGCCGGATGCTCCGCCTTCTGGTTGATGACGCGCTCGCCGCCGCGCTGCTGCACGGCTCCGAGCGGATCTCGTTCCACGGCTATTGCATCGAGGCCAGGCGCCTCTTTGCACCCGGCACGGAGGTGGCTTCCGTAGATCTCGTGCTCACCGCCGACGGCGGCGCCGAACTGCTGGATCGCGTCCGCATTGCAGTTGCATTCCGAGCGGACCCGGGATCAGCATGCCGCATCGATCACTCGCACGCGCCGGCGACTGCCGCGTGCCGGGCCGAGTCTCTCGCTGGCTGTGTCAGCCCGGTTGATGCCCGTTACGCATCGCCCGAAACCGGTCAGATCTCCTGAGAACCGGTGGCCGCAAGGCCCGGAGATTTCGTCAGTGCTTCTACCCAGCCGGGGAGTCCCATCCCCGCACTGGGGATGGTCTCTCCATTTTCATGTGTTCCATGTCATAGGAGGCCATCATGTCCGAGTCATCCCAAGCCAGCAGCCCGCCGTCGTTCTTCAACCTGCACGTCGAAGGCGTCGGCTATCTCAATCGTGTTCGCACCGTGAAGCCGAAGAAGGGCCAGGAGTTCCTGGCCTGCACCGTGGCTGCCCTCCGCGGCAGCGACAGTGACGTCAGCTACACGAAGTTCGACTGCCGTGTCAGCGGTGCTGACGCTCAGGCGATCGTCAAGCGCCTGGAAAACGATGTTGCGGCCGACAAGGCCGTGATCATCGGCTTCCGGATCGCCGACATCTATCCCGAAATGTTCACCTTCGAGAAGGGCGACAGGAAGGGACAGCCGGGCGTCAGCATCAAGGGCCGACTGCTGCGCATCAAGTTCGCCAAGGTCAACGGCGAACCCATCGATGTGCCGCAACCGGCGCGCGCGGAGGAACGCGAGAGCGTTCCGTTCTGACCGCCGGCACCGTCAGTCTCAATCCATCCCCCGGGGAGCTCGCTCCCTGGGGGAGGAGTTCCCCATTCGTCATACGAAGGAGAACTCCATGTGTCGACCGATCGAGTCGATGTCGAACGCGGCCCTGCTCAGCACGCTGGTAGGACCCCGAACGGCAGCGAACCTGTTGAAAGATGCGAGCGGCAGCCTGTCGCGGCTGCTGAACGTAGACGTAGCGCAGCAAGTCCCGCCGTCCTCCGTCGGAGCGAAGCTGATGGCGGCCAGGGAACTGGTCCGTCGTGCGCTTGCCGAGACGATGTGCGAGCGGGACATGCTGGCCTCACCGGCCGCGGTGCGCGACTACTTGCGGATCATGCTGGCCCAGCGCGACCACGAAGTCTTCATGGTGCTGTTCCTCGATGCACAGAACCGGGTCATCGCGCCCGAGGAAATGTTTCGAGGGACGCTCACGCAGACCAGCGTGTACCCGCGTGAAGTGGTCAAGCGGGCGCTGTCGCTGAACGCTGCGGCAGTGATCCTGGCGCATAACCACCCATCAGGCGTCGCCGAGCCCAGCCGGGCCGACGAGTTCCTGACCCAGTCGCTGCGTTCCGCGCTGGCCCTGGTCGACATCCGTGTGCTCGACCACATCGTGATCGCAGGCAGCAACGCCACCTCGTTCGCCGAACGCGGCCTGTTGTAGCCCTTGAGCCCTGCGCGACACCCGTCGCGCTTCCCATCCGGATCGGGATTCCCCGGTCCGGTTCTTCACCCCAGCGGGGATGTGCATCCCCGCATGGCGGGGGCCGTTTCCGCAACCTGTATGGAGTCTCACCATGAAAAGCGGACGTTCTCTCGTCGACCTGGCCCACGAACTCGAGCGCCAGATCTCCTCCAAGCGCGACCTGGTCGTGCCTTCGTCGCTCCTGCAGTGCCGTACCGATG